>JBBRGD010000251.1:0-3921 GCA_038241065.1 Flavobacteriales bacterium | reverse complement strand
AAAACCCAATAGATGTCAGAAATCGTCCTCGAATTAAAAAATGCAGCAATCTACCAACGTGAAAGCCTGATCCTTTCTGAAGTTGATCTCACCATCAACAAAGGCGATTTTGTTTATTTAATAGGAAAAACCGGTACAGGAAAGAGCAGTTTTATGAAAACTCTTTATGCCGATTTGCCTCTCACCGAAGGCGAAGGCACTATAGTAGATTATAATTTACGCACCTTAAAAGAAAATGATATTCCCTTTTTAAGACGAAAACTGGGCGTGGTATTTCAGGATTTCAAACTTTTAAACGACAGGAATGTTCGGGATAATTTGATGTTTGTTTTAAAAGCCACGGGCTGGAAAGACAAACCCGCAATTGACAGAAAGATAGATGAAGTTTTGGATAAGGTTGGAATGAAAACCAAGGGTTTTAAATATCCTTACCAGCTTTCCGGAGGTGAACAACAACGTATTGCAATTGCACGGGCATTGTTGAACGATCCTGAATTGATCCTGGCCGATGAGCCTACGGGAAACCTGGATCCGCAAACTTCGGTAGAAGTGATGGAGGTATTACAGGAAATAAGCAAAAATGGAAAGACCATCTTAATGGCAACTCACGATTATGCCTTATTGCTGAAATATCCGTCTAAAACCTTAAAATGTGACGGGCAACGGGTTTTTGAGGTGGTACAAAATTCGCTTTAAGACATACAGAAGAATAACTGAAACTATTTCATATGTAGATTTTTATTGTTTTTTATAGGTCATATGTAATTCGCATATCTTCATCAGTGTTTGTATCGTGTTTCCGTTATGCTCATTTCATATGTTGATAATTATTGTTTTTATTGGTCATATGTAATTCGCATATCTTTATTGGTGTTTGCATCGAATTTCCGTTATGCTCATTTCATAAAAAATCCCGGACTCAATTTGAATCCGGGATTTTTTATGAAATATAATTGAAACTATTAAATGATCTTGTTTCGTTTACGATCAGCTTCTGTCAGATGAATCTTACGCAATCTAACAAATTTTGGGGTAACTTCAACATATTCATCTTTTTGAATATATTCCAGAGCTTCCTCCAAAGAAAACTTGGTCGCCGGAAATATCTTTGCCTTATCATCTGCCCCTGAGGAACGCACGTTCGACATTTTTTTCATTTTGGTAATGTTCACCGCGATATCGTCACGTCTGGAATTTTCACCAATTACCTGTCCTTCATAAATATCTTCTCCGGGCTCGACAAAAAAGCGTCCCCTGTCCTGAAGTTTATCAATAGAATAAGGAATAGCTTTTCCTTTTTCCATAGAGATAAGAGAACCGTTTTGACGCTCCGGAATCCCTCCTTTTAAAGGTTGATATTCTTTAAATCTATGAGCCATAATTGCTTCTCCCGCAGTGGCGGTAAGCAATTGATTACGCATCCCGATAATGCCACGGGACGGGATCATAAATTGAATCACCATTCGGTCTCCTTTGGTTTCCATACTAAGCAGTTCACCTTTACGCATAGTCACCATTTCTACCGCTTTACCGGAAACAGCTTCAGGCAGATCAATTGTCATTTCCTCTACCGGTTCACATTTAACTCCGTTAATTTCCCTGATAATTACCTGAGGTTGTCCAATTTGAAGTTCGTAGCCTTCTCTTCTCATAGTTTCTATCAAAACAGAAAGATGCATCACTCCACGTCCAAAAACGATAAATTTATCTGCACTATCAGTCTCTTCCATCCTAAGGGCAAGGTTTTTTTCCAATTCCTTAATCAGACGGTCTTTAATGTGTCGGGAAGTCACATACTTTCCATCTTTCCCAAAGAAAGGTGAATCGTTAATTGTGAACAACATACTCATTGTTGGTTCGTCTATAGCGATCGTTTTTAAGCCTTCAGGATTTTCAATATCGGCAACAGTGTCGCCTATTTCAAAACCTTCCAAACCTACTATGGCACATATATCACCGGCTTCTACTTCCTGTACTTTTTTCTTACCCAAACCTTCAAAGGTAAAAAGTTCTTTGATTTTGGTTTTTTTGATGCTGCCATCGCGTTTAACAAGCGCTACCTGCATTCCATCTTTTAATTTCCCGCGTTGTAAACGACCAATGGCGATTCGTCCCGTAAAGGAAGAAAAGTCAAGAGATGTAATCAACATTTGGGTGGTTCCTTCTGAAACTTTTGGTGCTGGAATGTGTTCCAAAACCATATCCAGTAAAGGTTCTATATTATCGGTTTGCAGGCTTGGATCGTCGCTCATCCAGTTATTTAATGCCGAACCATAAACGGTTGGAAAATCAAGTTGCCATTCTTCAGCACCCAATTCAAACATTAAATCGAATACCTTTTCATGCACTTCTTCCGGAGTACAGTTTGGTTTATCAACTTTATTGATCACCACGCAAGGTTTTAAACCCAGATCAAGCGCTTTTTGAAGCACAAAACGTGTTTGTGGCATAGGACCTTCAAAGGCATCTACCAAAAGCAGAACCCCATCAGCCATATTCAATACTCGCTCTACTTCTCCACCAAAATCGGCGTGACCGGGAGTATCAATAATATTAATCTTAGTATCTTTATATACTACGGAAACGTTCTTAGATGTAATGGTAATACCTCTTTCTCTCTCAAGATCATTATTGTCCAAAATAAGATCTCCTCTGTTTTCATTGTCCCGGAAAAGATGGCAATGGAACATAATTTTATCAACCAAAGTAGTTTTCCCGTGGTCAACGTGTGCAATAATTGCAATATTTTTAATCTTTGTCATATAAAGCCCTGATTTTTAAGGATGCAAAAGTACTGCTATTTATTTGAATTTGCTATTCTCATTTTATTTAATTCCATAATTACCCTAAATGACTCTGGTGACAGGCCCCAACTGCCTTCCGCCCCTGTAATAATATTTTTTGTAATTGTTCCACCCGGTTAATTAATTTACCTTTGCACTCTTAATAAGTTACTTATGAAACTCGAAAAAATCCCGCAATTACAACATCTCGATTCTGACAACTTCTTTCTTTTAGCAGGTCCCTGCGCCATTGAAGGCGAAGAAATGGCATTGCGAATTGCAGAAAAAGTTCTCGAAATCACAGACAAACTCAAAATACCTTATGTTTTTAAAGGTTCGTTTAAAAAGGCTAATCGCAGCCGTATTGACAGTTTTAGCGGAATTGGGGATGAAAAAGCCTTAAAAATTCTTCGGAAAGTTTCTGAAACATTTAAAATCCCAACAGTTACTGATATTCACGAAGTAAGCGATGCCGCAATGGCAGCAGAATATGTGGATATTTTACAGATCCCCGCATTTCTGGTACGCCAAACCGATCTTGTTGTAGCAGCGGCTAACACAGGAAAAGTGGTCAATCTTAAAAAAGGTCAGTTCATGAGTCCGGAAAGTATGAAGCACGCCGTGGCCAAAGTTACCGATAGTCATAATGAACAGGTAATGATCACAGATCGTGGCACTATGTTCGGTTACCAGGATATGATCGTGGATTTCAGGGGAATTCCCACAATGCGCCAATATGCGCCCACCGTTTTAGATGTCACTCACTCTTTACAACAACCAAATCAGAGCAGCGGCGTAACCGGAGGAAGGCCGGATATGATTGAAACCATAGCCCGGGCCGGGATCGTTAATAATGTAGATGGATTGTTTATTGAGACTCATTTTGATCCCGCAAACGCAAAAAGCGACGGCGCAAATATGTTGGATCTTCAATATCTTGAAAAATTACTCACTAATCTGATTGCAATCAGGAAAACAATAAATTCTTTATAATAATTTACACTTATCAAAGTACAAAATCCTGCTATAATTGGCTGGGTTTCATCAATGATACAAGTCCAAGGTTTGTTCCATTTTTAAATCTTTTTAATATGTTAAAGGACTTCTGTAATACCTCGAAATTTTTTTGAACTATTAT
>JBBRGD010000250.1:0-3939 GCA_038241065.1 Flavobacteriales bacterium | reverse complement strand
TGGCAACAAGAAATTTTCAGTGAAGGTATACGTCATACTAAAGGTGATATCGTTTTGATGATACTTCCTGTAGATGGCGTCTTTTTGGAAATATTCCAGCGTGTCATGCATCCAGCCCATCATCCATTTCATACCAAATCCAAGACCACCCATATAAATAGGTTTTGAAACCATGGGAAACGAAGTCGATTCTTCAGCAATGGTTTGAACACCTTCAAATTTCTTGTATATCTCTGCGTTTAAATCTTTTATAAAGCTTACCGCATCCAGATTTTCCCGGCCGCCAAATTCATTGGGTTCCCATTCCCCTTCTTCTCTGGAATAGTCCAGGTAGAGCATGGACGCAACGGCATCTACGCGCAGGGCATCAATGTGATAACGGTCCAGCCAAAAGATGGCATTGCTAATTAAAAATGATCTCACTTCATTCCGTCCATAATTAAAGATCAAACTTTTCCAGTCGGGATGATATCCTTTTCTTTTATCCGGATGTTCATAAAGATGAGTTCCATCAAATAAACCTAATCCGTGCTTATCGTCCGGAAAATGCGAAGGCACCCAATCCAGGATCACGGCGATTCCCTCAAGATGAAAGGCCTCAATTAATTTCATGAAGTCCCCGGGTTCCCCAAAACGTGAGGTGGGGGCAAAATATCCGGTTATTTGATATCCCCAGGAAGGATCATAGGGATATTCCATCACGGGCATAAGTTCTATATGGGTAAAACCCATTTCCTTAACGTAAGTAACCAATTCGTGTGATAGTTCCTCATAGGTTAACCATCTGTTTTCCTCAGATTTTTTTCTCCAGGAACTTAAATGAACTTCATAAATTGAAATAGGTTTGTCCAGTTGATTTTTTTCGATCCTATCTTTTAACCAGTCGGCATCTTTCCATTCATAATCCAATTCCCACACCACTGATGCCGTTAATGGAGGGTGTTCACATAGTTTGGCATAAGGATCTGCTTTCTCGGTTTTAATATCGTTATTGTTAGAGAGAATTTTGTATTTATATTTTGCGCCTTTTTCAACCCCGGGAATAAAACCTTCCCAGATGCCACTGCCGTCCCAACGTACAGATAACGCATGTTCCCCTTCAATCCAGTAATTAAAATCTCCGATCACAGAAACTGATCTGGCCGATGGTGCCCAAACGGCAAAATAAGTTCCTTTGGTGCCGTTGACCTCAATTAAATGGGAGCCCAGTTTTTCATATAACCTATAATGTTTTCCCGCTTTGAAGAGGGAAATGTCAAAATCTGAGAATAAAGAAAATAGTTGTATTTCGTTTTTCATAAATATTTTATTTATTTTTTAGAATGCTAATGATTCCCCTAAGTGGAATAATAGCCCACCTTGGCCTGGAATTTAGTTCGTAGCCAAGTTCATAAACTGCTTTTTCCAGTAAACAGTAATCCAGCAAAAATTCGATCTCGTTCCGATACCCAATATTTAAATTTTCATCCTGAACCTTTGTAATGTATGTTTCAAGAAAAACCCCGATCATATATTTATACAGAATTTCCCCGGCCTTAAACAATTCATCCTGGGAAAATGGATAGGATTTTTCATTGTTGAAAATTGTGGAATAAATAGCGTAATGAAAAGAGCGAAACATTCCTGCCAGGTCTTTAAGTGGAGGTTGTTTTACTTTGCGGTCCTGAATGGTACTTTCCGGTTCGCCTTCAAAATCCAGTAAATAAAAATCGTCCTCATGCACCAAAACCTGTCCTAAATGATAATCTCCATGGATCCTGATGCGTTCGCTTTTCAATTTGGTCCAGTTAAAATCCAAGAAACATTTTCTAATCTCTTTTTTCTTGTCTAAAAACTCCTTGGCTAAATTGAGTGTTTCGCCATCTAATTTATGAAGGTTGTTCTCAATGGTATTTAGCCGGTTTTGAAATTGATAGATCAATCGGTTTTTTAACCATACAGCATAATCCCCGTTGTATTTTGCAGGGGTAAAGGCGGTATCCTGAATATTACTTCCCAGTGCAATATGCATTTCAGCAGTTCTTAAAGCGAGGGTTGAAATTCTTAAAAATAAATTGAGTCCTGCAAAGTCTATAATATGAGGAGGAATGGAATTTATTGTATGCCGATTATAAAGCGGAGTCTCCGGAAGTTTGTCGATCTTTATTTTTTTGCGTTCCAAATTCAAAAAAACGGCATCCAGTTCTTTCAGCATCCAGTTCCAGGCATCTCCCTCATTTGGCACCAATTTCTGCATTAAACCCAAAGTTATGGTATCACCTTCTTCGAGATGCAAATTTATACTTCCTATATATGCGGGGATGTTTTCAAAAAGCGCTTTTTCAGATAAAAAACGGTTGATCTCATAATCCGGATTGGTGCTTGTATAGATCCTTCTGAAAAATTTCAGCACATATTTTTCGTTGTAAACTACGGAAGTGTTGCTTTGTTCAGCTCCTAAAAACCTGGAAGATTCATATTTTATATTCTGAATAATATCAGATCTATGAAACATAGCCTTTGAATTTACCGGATCTGATGAAACTTGCATGATATTGTTGAAGATCAGAGTCCTGAAATCTTCAATGTGGATGGCATCAACCAAATACCCGGGGATATCATCAAAGGTAGCCGGCGCGATCAAGGTTTTTGTGTCTAACTCCTCCTCACTCATAAATGCCAGCGGAATAAAATAATTCTGAAAAAACGCCTCATTAAAATTAACTTCGATCAAAACACCGTAATAATTATTCTTTTTGGAAGCCAGTTTAAAATGCTCAATAACCTCAATATATTTTAAATGACTTGATTTTCCTGCATACCAGCGTTTTTTGAGAATATAGTTCTCAAGGATCTCTGTGCTGAAGGTTTTAACAAATTCTTCATCTTTGAAAGCAGATTTCCAATCACTTTTAAAATTGAAATTTGATTTAAATACGTTGGGTGTTGCTTTTTCTGGCATAATATTTATTTTTTGTCAATCCTGAATAAATGAAAGGGCAAACCGGGGTGAAGCTCCACAAAACACCATTCCTTGTCCCAGAGATAACTATTTCCCGTAATTAGGTCTTGCACGGTAAACTGCTCACCTTCCTCAAGACCCAGTTCTTTCAAAGGAACTTTTATCATTCCCTGCATCTTATAATAGGGGTCTAAATTTACCACCATTAAGGTTTCATTCTTCTTTTGTGCATCAAATTTGTAATAGGCGAGCAGCTTGTCATTATCTATATCGCAAAACCGGATATTATTTGTTTGCTGAAGGGAAGTATTCTGTTTTCTCGCACTATTTATTTTGGTGATGATCCTAATCAGTTTATTGTCTTTTTCCCAATCCCAATGCCGGATTTGGTATTTTTCAGAATCCTGATAGTCTTCCTTTCCCGGTACGGCATCTGAAACCATATATTCAAAAACGGGTCCGTAGATCCCGGTATTGGAACTTAAAGTAGCTGCCAGGAAATACTTTTGTAAGTACACAGACTCATTTGCTCCTTGTAAAATATAAGGGTTGATATCGGGCGTATTGGGCCAGAAATTCGGTCTGAAATATTCTTTTTGATCCGTTTGCGTGAGTTCATTCACATATTCTGTCAACTCCTGTTTGGTATTTCTCCAGGTGAAATAGGTATAAGATTGGGTAAAACCTTGTTTTGCCAGTTGTTGCATAATTTTTGGCCTTGTAAAAGCTTCGGCCAGAAAAAGCACATTTGGATGCTTCTTTTTTACTTCGGCAATAAGCCAACCCCAAAAATAAAAAGGTTTGGTGTGCGGATTATCCACTCTAAAAATGCGGATCCCGGCTTCTTCAACCCAGAATAATGCAATATCTAACAACTCTTTCCATAGGTTTTTCCAATCTTGGGTCTCAAAATAAATTGGTAGAATATCCTGGTATTTCTTTGGGGGATTCTCGGCATATTGAATGCTTCCGTCCTGTCGCCATTTAAACCACTGCGG
>JBBRGD010000249.1:0-3958 GCA_038241065.1 Flavobacteriales bacterium | reverse complement strand
AAAAAAGCTTCTACACTCAAGGTTCCCTTCAGGTCCAAAACGAGAAATTTCAAATTCCAGATCCTTTTTGCAGATATAAAACCAGGAACCTGCACCTATCCCTGCAAGCCATTGTGCCTGTTCAGGCAAATCCTGCGGCCTTGGCGGTGCCGGTAAAGTAGAATTAGTTTTCATGCCGATTAAGAATAAGCAGTTACAGGTTTAAAGCTATTCGTCTTTTGTTGTTGTTGTTGTTGTTGTTGTTGTTGTTGTTGTGTTTTAGGGCTAACAACAACTTTTGGTCCCAATGCCTTTACATTGTGAAGAGGTGTAGGGCTAAGCATAAAGGGAACTGCTATTTTTAACTTTGAAATTAAATTGGGTTGGCCAGATATAATTACGGTTCTGACAAAACGGGAGCAATTGGTCCCATTCCATACAAAAGGGCCGTATTTTAAAACCTCTTTATTTTGCAATTTTTTGGCTGACTTAAACGCAGAATTAAAATCTACTGAAACATAGGATCCATGAGTTGGTCCTGTTCCATGAGAGGATATGTTATTGCAAATTTCATTTAACAGGGAATTAAAATTTTCCAATTTTCCGGAACCGGATATTTTTGCCCTCGTCAATAACCTTAAATCGGGATCGGTTTCCTGATCTCTCACCCGTCCATATCCTAAAGGTGTGTGATACCTTCCAAAATCAAAATAATGGCATTGTTTGGTGTCTTTACTAATCAAAATAAGAGCCGCATGTCCAACTTTGTAATAATGGTTTTTACTAATGCCAAGAAGCTCCATCAGTCCATCGTACCAGGATCCTGCATTTTTACAGTTTGTCTCCGGCCAGGCCAGTGCTATAGCAAATCCGGTTTTCATATTATAAGTTTATTTTATCTCTGCTTGAGTTTGACAAAACTGTTCCAGGCAAAGAAATGAATACTACTCTACACATTGCTTTCTGTATTTTAGGGTAGATGGTGCCACGCCAAAATTGGCATTTACCATATTGCCTATATTTTGTTCTTTTAAACCAACCTTAATAAGTGCCTGGTGATGTATGCTGTGTTCCAAATTGTAATAAAGTTCTCTTTGTACACTTGTATCAATAATAAGATCTTCAATTTCCAGATATAACCTGCTGTTTAATTCTAAAGATAACAGTTGATCTTTAATAGAGGAAATCTTATTTATGGCTGCTTTCCTGTTATTCTCGAGCTCCAGGCTTCGGGCTCTTTTTTCATAATTTATTTTTTGTTGTGAAAGCCCATTCAGTAAGCAATCATAAAACTCAACTACATGTCTTAAGTGCTGTCCAATAGAAGCGCCTGAAAGCAATTCCGATTGATGCTGGTATTGTTTATCAGACAATTTCAGCAACAGTTCCTGATGTTCCGTAAGGTTTGCAATACAATCTTTTATCATCTTGATTTGAATAGAGTTAAGCTTAATTTTATAAAGCTACAAAGAAACCGGAAAGTATTGGGGTTTCCGGAAACCTTGCAGCAATAATACCCCTTGGGGTAGTTTTTAGCTTTTTTGATACTTGGCAATTACTGTAACTTCAACAGTTTTTGCAATATTAGTTGAAGGCTTTCCCTTGTCAAAAGCAATTTTATAATCGGCAAGAGTAATATTAAATTTTGAATTCAATATAATTTCATTTCCTTTTACCTCAAAAGTCACATTCTCATTGATGGCATTGGTAACCCCGTTGATGGTTAATTCTCCGGTAACCAAAGCTGAATAAACTCCTGATTTATTGAAGTCTACTTTTTCCAGATTGTTCAAAGTTGCTTTCAAAGTTGCTTTAGGATTGGATTTTGTATCCAAAAATTTATCACTATTGAAATGTTTCTGCATCTTAGATTTTTCAAATTCAAAACTTTGCATAGGCACAGAAAAAACTAACTCGCCGGTAGCTTGATTGAAAGTGCTTACCGATTTAAAATTATTCGCTTCAATATCTTCCGCAGGGGTAGTAGAGAAGAATTTGATATGAGTTTCTGAACTTACCAACTTATCACCTATTGGAGAAAATGCTGTAGTTAAAATCCCTACCGTCATTAAGATCATTAAAATTCCTGACTTTTTCATAATTGTTTAATTTTTAATTATTATTGATTTACTTATTTACTCGTTATAATACTGCATTTATCAAGTATGACATTTTCATACATTTCAAGGTCTTCATTATATCCGGCTCCTGCACGAATAACTCCTTTTACTCTAATGGTTTGGCCTACTTCAAAAGTTATGGCACCTTCATTTAAATCTTTTGGGAAGGTGCAACTTACACCGGCCGGAGAACCTTCAGATTGCAACAAAACTACTGTCTGACCATTAAAATCTGTACCGATCTCTGCTACATTCCCGGTGACTTCCAGAATTTTTGATTCTCCTTCTTCATCCAAATATTTTTGATTTGCAGCTTCCGGATCTTTAAGGTATTCATCTACAATCTCATTTGAGGTATAGGAAAAATCCGATTTAGTTTTTTGAACATCCCTGTGTGGCATATTAAAAAGATAGAACGCTGTACCAACTGCAATAACGATTATTGCCAAAACAACAATCAGAGAAATTTTTATTATTTTATTTCGTTTCATAGTTATTGATTTTGCCGGCAATTATTTGCAATCAGCATTTCTATGAGAACAGACTTGGGGAGAAGTGATTCCTGACAGAAAATTTCAGGAATTTTTTATTTTTTTTAAAATGGCTGCTTTTTCTGAAGTTGACAAGGAGATATTTCGCACTTTCTTGTTGTTTTTTACCCACTTGGAAACTGCCTTGTCTATGGTTTCAGATTGTGATTGGTAGGCATTACAAGTGCGGCACATGGAAAGATGGATCTTCAACTGATTTTTTTCCGTAAAATTTAATTGTGCGATCTTTCTCTTTTCTATGAGCTCTGTCGCTTTTTTACAGGATAGGAAAAATTTATTTAAAAGGCGTTTCATTTATTTTTGATTTTTTTCCAATTTGGTTGTGTTTATTTTTGAATATTTACCCCGAATATTTCTCCGGAAAAATGACTTGTAACAAACCTCATTGCAGGTTCTTTATACAGACCATTTTATTTCAATACATTTCTTTAACAGCAATTTTGCCCTGTGAATGATCTGCCAATAATTGGACGCTGTGATATTGAGCTCCTGACAAATATCTTTAGGTTCTTTGTCTAAATGATATTTAGCCGTAACAGCAAACCGCCATGCGGAAGGCAAATCATTTAAACACCCGTCCATGATCTCGTTGAATTCCGGATTATCCAGTAAGTGTTGGTCATCCTCCCAGCTCTGTTCAAAACCCGATGGTTCCCAATTGTCGTTTTGGTCGAATAATTTATTTACCATGCGCTCATGGGCTTCTTCATCCTTCAATTCCACGCCTTTTAGCGTTTTGGCCGATTTCCTATAATAATCAATTATTTTGTTGTTTAGAATCTTAAACAACCAGGTTTTAGGCTGACTTTCATGTCTGAATTTTTTATAGGATTTAAAGGCCGATAAAAATGTTTCCTGAATAAGATCCTGGGCGGTTTCCCGGGACGAAGTCTTATAGAATGCCCAGGAATAAAGATCGTCTCCATATTTACCAACCCATTTACTCACTATTTCTTTCTCCATTTTAACTGTTTTCAGCATAAAAAAAGCCGTTTCCGGCTTTTGATTTTATTCTTGTTTCAATCAAGAGGCTTTAGATCTTCCAGCATTGTAGGAATCAATTCACTTACCGTTGGATGAATATGCATCGCATTCATAATTACTGTATATGGAACATCCGCATACATTTGATCTATAATGGTATGGATATATTCATCGGCTCCGGTGCCTAAAAATGTCGCTCCCAAAATTTTATCGGTTTCAGCATCTATAAAAATTTTGAGCATACCCAAGGTTTCACCCATTTCTTTAGCGCGGGCAATTTTGGACATTGGGCGCCGTGCGACTTTTGCCTTTATCCTGGCTTTT
>JBBRGD010000248.1:0-3967 GCA_038241065.1 Flavobacteriales bacterium | reverse complement strand
AGGTTTATATCCTACCTGGTCTTTTCGTTGTTGATTGAAAATCCCGGCGTCTACTGCAACTTCTTCAATACTGGTGTCAAACAGGGTTCCGTCTGCAAAATACCCTGCATAATGTACCTGTACCATATCTCCAACTTTTGGTTTTGTCCCATCAGCTTTATTCAAAAAGTGGATCTTCAAACCGCTTTCCAGTTCTACTACATCAGATTTAAAGGCTTCAAATTTTTCGGCATTGCCTTTTTTAGCTTCGTCCTGTTTTTTTGTAGATTCTTCTTTTTTTGCTTTTGCTTCGGCTAACTTAGCTTCAAAAACTTTTGGAGCATCGAAATTTTTGGCAGCATTTCCTTTTCTGATTATGTTCAGAGTTTCTATCACCACATCCTCAACTGGCTTATCTGCGCCAGCAGTTGGCACTTGCCCAATACTGTCTATTACTTCAAGGCCTTGAACAACTTTTCCAAAAATCGTGTGTTTCCCGTCTAACCAGGGAGTTTCATTAAGAGTTATAAAAAACTGGCTTCCATTTGTTCCCGCACCGGCATTGGCCATAGATAATATTCCTTTGGAATCATGGCTCAAAGAGTCAACAATTTCATCGGGAAATACATATCCCGGATTGCCGCTTCCAGTTCCGTCAGGATCTCCACCCTGGATCATAAAATCTTTGATCACGCGGTGAAAAATAAGTCCGTCGTAAAACTTCTTTTTCTGAAAAGCACTGTCCAACATTTTGTGGGTTTTTCCTTCAGCGAGTGAAACAAAATTGGCCACAGTTATTGGGGTTTCCTCGAAATACAATTCGGCTACAAATGCGCCTTTATTGGTATTGAATTCAGCGTAAAGTCCGTCTTCTAAATCAGGGTAATCATCTTTACAGCCTACAAGGCCAATTAAAATGGCACAAACAAAAAGCATGTTTAATTTTTTCATATTAGTTTTTGGGATTATTATTGGTTTCATGAATTATTGAATACAGACTTACTGTAGTGATGATGGGCACGTTGGCACCTATTTTATTTTTGTCGCCGTAATAACCGAAGGCTTTATGTGAAGGAAATATAAAGGTAACCACTTCGCCTTCCTTCATCAGTTTTAAACCTTCGCGCAGGCCACTAAAAAGTTCTTCTTGATCTATCGCATAGGTTTTGGTTGGCAATTCGCTCTGGTCATAAATAACATCCCCGTAAAGGGATTTTATGGTATAGTCAAACTTTACAATATCTTTAAATTTTGGAGATTCAATTTTAATGGAATCGGTAGATTTTTTGTTGTAATAATACCAAAATCCATTATTTGAAGCAAAATATTCTGTGGTAGAATCTTTCTCTACCAATTTTAAGATTTCAGCTTCCTCTTGGGCTATTAAATCCCTGTTGCGCATGATCGATTCATTGATAAAAGCGCCGGAATTTTGAGTAACCGGTCGCCGGGCTTCAGGAGATTTACAACCTGCCAGACCAATGAACAAAAGGATTAAATAAAGGCTTGATTGCTTCATAAACTTTGTAGCTGCTCCTGGTATTCGTGTATAATACTATTGAATTTTATTTCGGTATTTTCAAGGCTTAGATCGCTTCTACCGCCGGCAGCATTTAAATGCCCGCCACCATTAAAATGCGCCCGCGCAAAATCGTTTACCGAAAAGGTTCCTTTAGACCTGAAACTTATTTTTATAATGCCTTCAACTTTATGTTCGATAAAAATCGCTGCGAAATCAATTCCTTCCAACGATAAACCATAATTCACAAAACCTTCGGTATCTCCTTTTCTGAAATTATTTTTATCCAGTTCTTCCTGGGAAAGTGTGATATAGGCTGTTTTTAATTCCTTGTTTACTTTAAGGTTTTGTAAGGCAACCCCCAAAAGTCGCATCCGGTTTTCGGAAAATGTATCATAAATTAAATGCTGGATTTTTGCGTTATCGGCGCCTTTATCGATCAAATCGGCTATAACCCGATGGGTTTCACTGGAAGTTGACCTGTATTTAAAAGAGCCGGTATCGGTCATAATTCCCGTATATAAACAGGTTGCAATTTCCGGTGTTATTAACTTCAAACCGTGCAGTTTATGAATAAACTTATAAACCATCTGGCAGGTGGAACTCATTGTGGAATCACTATAAGTATGATTTGCATAATCCGAAGGTTCCGGATGATGGTCTATCATTATAAAACTGGCATTGGAAGCTGTTAAAACATCTACCATATCACCGGTCCTGTTCAGCATATTAAAATCTAAAGTAAAAACAATTTCGGCCTCCTCAATTAATTTATTGCTCTGCTCAATTTTGTTCTCGTAAATTAAGATCTCTTCACTTCCGGGTAGCCATTTTAAAAATTGAGGAAAATCATTCGGGGCAATTACCTGAACGCTATGTCCTTTTTCTTTTAAAAAATGGTAAAGTCCTAAACACGAACCAATAGCATCTCCATCGGGCCCCTTATGAGGAACGATGACAATTTTGTTGGCTCGGGAAAGGTCGGAGGTAATCTCTAAAATACTTTGTTCTATCATAATAAGGGGTAAAGATACAATTTTATAATATGTACTTAAATTTTGGATCTTTATTTTTGTCAATACAAAATTAATCACAAATGAAACAAATTTTAAGCGGATCGAGGCTATTATTTAATGGTTTTTAGAGAAAAGGATCAATTGACTTGCACAAAGCATTCTATTGCTTATTTTTACCAAAAATTTAAAATCCATAAAATGGCACAGAATAGAACTTTTACAATGCTTAAACCCGATGCGGTAGAAAAGGGAAACATAGGAGGAATCCTTGAACAGATAAACGCTTCCGGTTTTAGAATTGTAGCTTTGAAAATGATCCAAATGACCATTCATGACGCACAAACTTTTTATGCAGTACATAATGAACGTCCGTTTTTTGGAGAATTGGTTGAATTTATGACACGCGGGCCAATTGTTGCCGCTGTGTTAGAAAAAGAAAATGCGGTTGAAGATTTCAGAATATTAATTGGTGCTACCAATCCTGCAGAAGCTGCTGAAGGAACCATCAGGAACAAATTTGCAACCTCAATTGCTGAAAATGCAGTTCATGGTAGTGATAGTGATGAAAATGCTGAAATTGAATCGGCTTTCCATTTTTCCGGAAGGGAACTGTTTTAATAATTCCTGATTATAAATAATTAAAAAGACCACCTTATATGAGGTGGTTTTTTTGTTTTTGAAAAAATTTCATTAAATAAACTTTTAGGTAAGGCGTTGAGAAGAGAGAGTTGGACTTAAAGCGGGACTCTTAGATTACCTCAATACCAATTTTTTTATCAATACTTTTCCCAGTGCTTCATTAAGCCTGTTTATTATTCGTTCCCTTCCGTAACTCAATTCTTCCCTTAAAACCGAAGAACTCAATTGTACATAAAGAGTGCTGCCATCCAGTTTAATGGCGGTGGTATATTTTTCTATTGCAGGTCCCATTTCCCGGTTCCATACATCCCTTGCATTTACCTTGTCCAACCCGGTTTGCAATTTATTGGTGGAGACAAAATTTTGCAATGCCTCACTTAACTTCATGTTTTCGTTATTTCTTTTCTTCATAATCGCTTAAAAGTGGGGTAAACCGTTTGTAATGATAAATTATTCCTCTGCTGTTTTTGACGCTTAATTTTTCTTCATCAGCCTTGATCACCGTTTCCTTCCAGGAATCGAAAGGGGTGGTGTAATATAAATTTAATTTTCCTTCTTCAATTTTCGCGACCACTTTTTCGGCATCATCGGTTACCGTGAAAGTTCCATCAAATTGAGGCCTAACTTTTTTTCTGAATCCGGTTCCGTCTTTAATATCAATAAAATCCACATTTTCATTTATTTTGAATTCCCTAATAGAATCTTTTGAAAATTCCACGCGTTCAATTTCCCAATATCCGTTAAGGTGATCCAGTTGCTCCGCGGGATCCTGATTGTTGCAGCCTGCTAGCAAAAACGCTAAAATCAAGCCTCC
>JBBRGD010000247.1:0-3968 GCA_038241065.1 Flavobacteriales bacterium | reverse complement strand
AGTACCTTTTACAATAACATTGACACCAAGAAGAGTCATACCATCTTCTGATGAGGTTACATTACCCGTTACTGTCCTTTCCTGAGCAACCATTGCCGAAATTTGGAATAGCGCCATAAAGACTAAAATTGTAAATTTGTTTCTCATGCGTTAGCTTGTTAAAAAGTTGTTAATGAATTTTAAATATAACTAAATACTTTACTAAGCATAGTTTTATTTAGTTAAAATTTAAACTTTAAATAAATATATTAATTTTAAACTAACTTGTGATAAAATTTTAGTTAACTAAATATCTAATCAATAAACCCAATAATACATTGAAAAACAACCAACTAAAGCTTCTTCCATCAGCTTCGCCCCTAATGTTTTTTGTTGCGTTAATTTTATCTTCCTGTTCCACAACAAATCAAATTAATACTACTTTTAATAAAGCTGAGGCTTTCAAACAGGGGTTTTCGGGATTGGCGGTTTTCGATCCGGAAGAAAACAAAATGATTTACGAGCGTTACTCCAGTAAATACTTCACCCCGGCCTCCAATACCAAATTATTGACTTTTTATGCAGGGCTGAAAATTTTGGGTGATTCTATTCCGGCCTTAAAGTATGTTGTAAAAAACGATTCTTTGATTTTTTGGGGCACAGGTGACCCTTCATTTTTGTCTCCGGATCTGCCGGAATCTATGGTTTACCAATTCTTAAAAAACAGCAAGGAAAAATTGTACTATCTGCCTCCCGTTTTTACTGAGGCGCATTTTGGACCCGGATGGGCCTGGGACGATTATAATTCATATTATTCGGTTGAACGCTCTGCCTTTCCCATCTATGGGAATTATGTGAAATTTGATTTTATTCTGGGACTTGACATTCCTAAAATATTTCCTTCATTTTTTAAAGATAATCTTTTGATTCAGCCTAATGCTTCTCCGGGAATAATCAGGGATCCCGCGGCAAATATTTTTCGCCATAAAACATTTATTGGAAACAAGGGTTTTAGCCAAGTTGTTCCCTTTAAATATTCTCCGGAATTATTTGTCCAGTTATTGGCTGACACCATTAAAAAGCCGGTTGAGATAATTCGACAGAAAACTGAAGGTTTTTCAGATATAAAAACTATTAACAGCCTGCCAGCAGATAGTCTTTACAAAACAATGTTGCAGCAAAGTGATAATTTTATCGCAGAACAGATCCTTTTTATGGTATCCGGGAATATTTCGGACAGCTTAAAAACAGTTCTTGCCATTGACCATATAAAAGAAAACTTTTTAAAGGATTTGCCCGATGAACCTTTTTGGGTAGATGGCTCCGGGCTTTCAAGGTATAATCTTGTTAGCCCGCGATCCATGGTTAAATTACTGGAAAAAATAATCCGGGAAGTCCCACAGAAAAGACTTTTTAAATTGATGGCTATCGGAGGGAAATCAGGAACTCTAAAAAATAGTTATGTTGCAGATGAACCTTATATTTTTGCTAAGACCGGTACTTTAAGGAACAATCACAGTTTAAGCGGATATCTGAAAGCAAGATCCGGAAAAGTCCTGATTTTCAGTTTTATGAATAATAATTACACAGTTCCTTCTTCTGAAATAAAAAAACAGATGGAATTCATTCTCAGAAAAATTTATAAAAAATATTAAGCTTTGCCCCGTTATCTTAAAACTAAAAATAAATTGCTATAAATTACAACCGGCTTTAAAATCAACTTGAATTAAATCAATCAAAACACATAAAATGGAAAGAAGAAATTTTTTAAGAAACCTAGGTTCAGGGGGATTAGCAATCACACTATCGTCATTTATTTCCCCTTTTGATCTTTCTTCGTCCCCGAATGTTGAAAAATTTCTCCTGCCGAAACACTTATCTGCCGGCGATACTATTGGGATTGTAAGTCCCTCATCGGCCATCTTTGAAACTGAACCTTATGAAATTGCGGTAGAAACTTTTGAAGCTATGGGCCTCAAGGTGAAATTGGGGAAATATGTAAGCAACCGGTATGGTCATCTTGCCGGAACCGATAACGAAAGGGCGCAGGAACTCAACGATATGTTCATAGATCCAGAAGTAAACGCAATTATCGCTTTAAGAGGCGGTTCCGGCGCTGCCAGAATTTTAGATAAGATCGATTATGAAGCAATCTCAAAAAACCCTAAAATTTTCATAGGTTATAGTGATATTACCGCCCTGCATCTGGCTATTTACGCAAAAACCGGTTTGGTTACTTTTCACGGACCTTTAGCTGTTTCCACCTGGAATAAATTCAGTTATTCCTATTTTAAAAAGATCCTTTTTGACGGGGAGGCAATATTGATGAAAAATCCCATCGATATAGGAGATAATCTCACTCAGGTTTCAAACAGGATACGGACGATTTATCCAGGGAAGGCCAGAGGCATTTTAATGGGAGGAAACTTATCGGTATTAACAGGGATTATGGGATCTGAATACCTGCCGGATTGGGAAAATAAGATAATTTACCTGGAAGATGTGGGTGAAAAGATTTATGCGGTAGACAGGATGATGTCCCAGTTGAAACTGGGAGGCGTTTTAAATAAAATTTCCGGATTTGTATTTGGAAAATGTACAGATTGTGATCCAGGCGGCAATGGCTATGGATCGCTAACGATGGAAGAAGTAATAGACTACTATATAAAACCATTAAAAATACCTGCTTATTCCGGGGCAATGTTCGGGCATATTAAGGATAATTTCACTATTCCAAACGGAATTGAAGCTGAAATAGATGCCGAAAAAGGAACCATACAAATGCTGGCTCCTGCGGTAAAATAGGTTTTAGTGAAATTTTTTTTATACCGAAGAATGTATTAAACAAGAATTTTCAGCCTTCGGTTTATTTTTTCCGGTTTAATTCAAGTTCATAGATTTCCCTGCCCAAAGCGGCGAAAAAAGGAATTCCAATACTCTCATATTCATAATTATTGTCATTAAAAACTCCATTTTTATTAACCAAGACAGTGGCTGAAAGAAAGAATTCCACCTCTTTGGAGGCATTGGTTATATAAGCTGTTTCAGTAAGTGTCCCATACGCCTCACCTATCTTATTGTAAATTTTTATCTCATTGGGAATGGCATTTTTTGTGTCTCCGTATAAAAAGAATTTTACATAACTATCATAATATTCTTCGGGATCATACCCAGCCTCCCGGGGAAGTTGTTTCATAGCATTGAGCAAAAATTCCTTGTCTGCTTCATCCATATTAAAACGTTTATTTTCAGGAAAATTCTCAGGAAACATCAATTGTTTCATCAATTGGTGTTGCGACCGGAGCGGAAAATAGTTTTTTAATGAAAAATCAAAGGCTCCATCAACCAAAGTATCATTCTGAATAAAACCGATCCCTTTTTGAATTCCCTTCATATTAAGAGCAATTGCAGACAGATTATTAGTGACGGGCAAACGGAAGGTTGAAGTATCACTGTTTTCAAGAATTTCAAAAATCAATGGAATTGTTTGGGTGTTTAATGCATTCCCAACTGAAAGTCGATGTGAAATCCTTACCGGATTAAATCCTTTCTGCTCTAATTTGTTATTGATGTAATCTTGTCCCAAAAATTCGAACAATCGGTTAAAAGCTTCATTATCGCTTATCGCAAATACAGCTTCAATATCCTGAGCAATTGAATATTTTACAGAATCTCCTTCAAAATAATACGGAGTATTCCTGGTAATTTCAGTCTTTTTTGACTTCCGTAGATCTTTTAATTTTTCTAAAGCTAATAATGCCACAGGAAGTTTTACCGTGCTGGCGGGATAAAAATAAGCCCTGTCGTTTACCCTATATTCAAAATCAATAAATTCAATATCCCCATTTGGCTTTCGGTTAATTTGGGTGTAAAGTATTTGTAACTCATATTTTTCTGCATTGTCAAAAACCGGTTTTAATAGATCATTTTTCGTTTTCGACAATTTTTCAAGTCCGATCTTTTGAGTTTGACAACCTAAGATCATTAAA
>JBBRGD010000246.1:0-3978 GCA_038241065.1 Flavobacteriales bacterium | reverse complement strand
TAACAAATGGTAAATTTTTTTTAGCTTTCTCTATAATTAATTCAGCAAAACTGCATTTATATAAATCTTTTTATGCAGTTGAGAATGCATTGAGTAAAAAATATTTTCATCCATTGCCCCTGGCTTTAGCCAGGAGTCCGGTAAGATTATAAAGTATGGCTATAGCCCCATTCTTTTTATCACTCCTGAATATATTGCCAGCCAAATTTATTCGTAAATTCATCAATTTCTTATTCGAATAATTTCTGGGCAAGGTGCTTTTTTTGATTGTGAATGTAGTTTCTTGTTGGACTAAATGACTTTCACTCAACCCAAACTGTTCAGTATATTTAAAATTGAGTTGCTCTTGTTGAAAAAATGTGGCTAAAGCAAATTTCATATTTAAACCGTTCCGGGAGTTACAACTGCCGGAAATGGATGTTTTCCATTTTATCTTTTCTTTGGGAGTTATAACTGACTTCAATCATTCTTTTTCTGATTGTCCGCAATTAGAAGAAATATAGAAGAATGGCTGAAATGGGCAGATCATGTTTCTAACTCTTTTGCCTAATCGTATTACTCAATATAAGGCGCACTCGTTTCAGCATCTCATTGATAGCTGATGACCAAAGCATTATCGAATGCGATCCTGAAAATTCCGATAAGATTGGGACAGGGTGAGGAGCACATTATACTTATAACTTTAAGTACTTCATACTTTAGTCACTTTAAATACTTTCTATTAACTCTAAGTTTTTCAGACTATGAACTTTAAGTTTTTCAGAGGAATAACTTTCAATGTTAATTCTCTGAAAAAGCTACATGGACTCCGGCGCCAGCTTAATTTCAAGCCCGTGCAATTCTTTGGTTATTGGGATTTGACAGCCCAACCGACTATTTTCCTGCACAAAAAAAGCCTGGTCCAGCATATCTTCTTCTTCGTAACTTTTTTCCGGAAAATGATCGGAATGACTTAAACTATAGATATGACAGGAAGCGCACATCGCCATGCCTCCGCATGTGCCCTGAACGGGCAATTCATGCATTTTGCATACTTCCATTAAATTCATATTCATATCGGTTGGAGCATCTATCAGATGCACTTCACCTTCCCTGTCGATAATTGTTATTTTTATGTCTAACATATTTTTGAAAAAAAATTTCAAAATCCTCTTACCTCAGGAGTCTGAGATCTTCGAATTAGTTTATACTTTTTATAATTTCTTTTTTTGCCTCTTTTCTTGTTCCGTCAAAACCACTTATCCCACTAACTGTCGTGTATTTCATCACATATTTTTTTTCAGGAAAAATACGTTGATAAGCACTTTGGCACATAATTGCTGCTTCGTGAAATCCACAAAGAATCAGTTTCAATTTTCCCGGATAGGTGTTCACGTCACCAATGGCATAAATGCCGGGAATGTTTGTTTGATAATCGTAAGCATTATTTACCTTAATGGCATTTTTTTCAATTTCCAGGCCCCAGTCTCCTATAGGCCCCAATTTTGGGGAAAGACCGAAAAGAGGAATAAAAAAATCTATAGGTTTTATGTCATCAGCCGAAGCATCCCCATTATGGCGAATAACAACCGCTCCCAATTCATTTTCTCCTTTTAAATCTACTACTTCTGCCTGAGTAATTAAGTTTATTTTTCCGGATTTTGATAATTCTTCAACTTTTTCTACAGAATCCAAAGCACCACGAAAATCTTTCCTTCTGTGAACCAGTGAGACTTCTTTGGCAATTCCTGCCAAATAAATAGCCCAGTCTAATGCGGAATCTCCTCCGCCGGATATTACTACCCTTTTATTGCGATATATTTCGGGTTCTTTTATGATATAAGCAACGCCTTTTTCTTCATATTTTCGAATGTTGGCAATAGGAGGTTTTCTGGGTTCAAAGCTGCCTAATCCACCGGCAATTACCACTACCCGAGTCAGATGTTGAGTGCCTTTCGTGGTGGTTACCAAAAAGTTCCCATCTTCCAGTTTTTCAAGAGTCTCCGCTCGTTCGCCTAAGGTAAAACCAGGGCTAAAGGGCTTAATTTGTTCCATTAGATTTTTAACCAGATCGCCCGCCAATATCTCTGGAAAACCAGGGATATCATAAATAGGTTTTTTAGGATAAATTTCAGAACATTGGCCGCCAGGTATTGGCAAAGCATCTATCAAATGACATTTTAATTTTAGCAATCCAGCTTCAAATACGGTAAACAAGCCCGTAGGCCCGGCACCGATAATTAAAATATCTGTTTTAATCATCTTATTCAATTTACACGAAAAAGCAAATGAGCAAAAATTCCATTACTTCTCTATATTTACCACTTTCTCAATTTGCGGCACATATTTTTTAATGGTCATTTCCACACCCGATTTTAAAGTCATTTGGTTAACTTGGCAACCAATACAATTGCCTTCCAACTTAACTCTTACCAGTCGGTCATCTTCAATGGAAACCAAGGAGATGTCCCCGCCATCATTTTGCAGATAAGGACGAATTTCAGCAAGGGCTTTTTCTACATTTATCCTAATTTCTTCAGTTGTCATCTATTTCGTTTTAACTGCACTACACCCAGCCATCGTTGTTATCTTGATAGCCTCGGTTGGAGGCAGGCTCTTGTTTCTGTTTACGGTTTCCTGAACTACGTTTTGAGTGATTTTTTCAAAAGCAGCTTCAAGAGGAGTTCCTACCTGCAAGGCTGCGGGCCTTCCAACATCTCCTGATTCACGAATGCTTTGAACTAATGGAATTCCGCCTAAAAAGGGCACCTTTAAATCTTCAGCAAGGCTTCTTGCCCCATCTTTTCCAAAGATATAATATTTGTTTTCCGGCAATTCTTCAGGAGTAAAATATGCCATGTTTTCTATAATTCCTAAAACCGGTACATTAATGCTTTCCTGCTGAAACATTGCAACCCCTTTTCGGGCATCAGCCAAAGCCACTTTTTGTGGAGTACTAACAATTACCGCACCTGTAATAGGCATAGATTGCATGATGGACAAATGAATGTCTCCTGTTCCCGGAGGAAGATCTATCAACATAAAGTCCAATTCTCCCCAGTCTGCGTCAAAGATCATTTGATTGAGGGCTTTTGATGCCATAGGTCCTCTCCAAACTACCGCCTGATCCGGTTTTGTAAAAAATCCAATAGACAATAATTTTACGCCATAGTTTTCTATGGGTTTCATCATCGATTTTCCATCAACCTCAATAGAAAGTGGTTTTTCCACTTCAACATCAAACATCATAGGCTGGGAAGGGCCGTAAATATCGGCATCCAAAACACCCACCCTAAAACCCATTTTGGCAAGGCTTACTGCCAAATTTGCGGTGACAGTAGATTTACCAACACCACCTTTCCCTGAAGCAACGGCAATAATGTTTTTGAGTCCGGGAATATCCTTGCCTTTTATTTCGGGCTTTTCGGGAGCTTCTACCTTTATATTAACCAATACTTTAGCTTTTTCATTAACCTTTTCATGGATGGCTTTCATAACATCTGCTTCAGCCCGCTTTTTAATATGCAAGGCAGGAGTAGTGAGAAGAAGATCCACCACAACTTCATCTCCGAAAGTTATTACATTTTGAACTGCTCCGCTTTCTACCATATTTTTTCCTTCTCCGGAAATGCTAATGGTTTCAAGCGCTGCCATTATATCTTTTTTATCTAATTTCATTGTAAATTACTTTTATTGAACTTCTTATGTAAAATCATTCTAAAATACAAATATAGTTGTATATGATAAGAAAACGAAGTATTTACCTATAATTGATTTGATGAAAGATAAGTGCAGGAATATAAAAAAATTGGGTTGTTTATTCTATTTTATAAATCGGTTGCAGGATCCCAGAAGATATCATCGAAATTTTGGACTTGATTTTCCTTCACTTTAACCCCTTCAGCTTCCAATAATTGTTGCATCGCATTGGTGCCACCAAAATGATATTTTCCGGATAACAAACCAAATCTGTTAACAACCCTTTGTGCAGGTATAGAT
>JBBRGD010000245.1:0-3988 GCA_038241065.1 Flavobacteriales bacterium | reverse complement strand
GCATCTTTCAAACTATTGTGATTAACGCTGTAAATTTCTTCTGAGGTTAGTTGCAAACCCATTTTTTCCATATCTCTATGGTTCAATCTTTCGATAAACATTAGGAACCACATTCCTTCGTCGGCTTTTACGCTTGTTGGAATAAGCATAATACCTACAATTAATGATAAAATAATTCTTTTCATTTCTTAATTATATAAAAGTTATTTAAAATGAGTTAATAGTTGGCCGAATCTCAAAATTGTCACATTGTAATGAAAATTAACGCCTATTTTAATGCGAATATAATTCATTTTAATAGTTGATTGACATATGTATAAAAAAACCGTACTATTATATTGAATTTTGCCTTTATTCTTTAAATTTTATCAATTCATTGATCAGAATATCAATTTCTCCGTTAGAATTAGGTGGATCTATGGGAACCAAAAACAGTAAAAATGAATTTCTTTTTATTAGATCGAAATTAACAATTGCTAAAATAGCTTTAGAGGTAATGAAAATAGATTGTTATGGAAGAGATGAACTAACCAATTTAAGTTCACAATTTTGCTTCAAACACAGTCGGAGGTATATTTTAGGTAATAAAAGAAACTTTTATGGACTAATTAGAATATATTTCTCAAAAGTAACAGATTGAACGCCATAACAATTAAACTGCTTAAAAACTTCCAAAATAAGTTTAATAATAGACTTAGAAAGATCTTAAACTATAAAACACCTTTTTGAAATTCTAGTAAAGAACTCAGCCTAGGTTATTCCTTCTGAAAAGTCTACAAAAAATAAGAGGTTTTTTGGAAAGAAAAAGGTAAATTGTGATAAACCAAACTATTAACCTTTGTTGCGATAGCAGCTTAAATCCGCCAATAGAATATGAAACGTCTCATTACAGCATTAGTTTTTACAGGAATTTTGGTTTCCTGTAATTCAACAGACAAAAATAAAAAGACAACTCAGGAATCCTCTGAGATTGAAACTTCAAAGGACAGTATATCGAATGAAGACAATATACAATTAACGCCAATTAATACTGATGAGGCTTTAATTGCAACCGCATTAATGGCAGCTCCTAAAGAAAGCCGATCGGGATGTACAGTCATTGGGTATAATATGGCCGGGGAATTTGTTACGTTGAAGGAAGGAGATAATGAATTTATTTGTCTAGCAGATAATCCTAATCAGGATGGATTTAGTGCAGCTTGTTACCACAAAGACCTTGAACCCTTTATGGCAAGAGGAAGAGAACTGATTGCGGAAGGAAAGACAGGACAAGAAATATTTAAGATCCGAGAGGAAGAAGTAAAATCAGGTCAATTGGTCATAAAGACAGGATTGACTTTACACGTCTACTATGGGGCAAAAACATTGTATGACCCTGAAACCTCCAAAGTTGCAGGAGCTCAAACCCGATATGTCGTTTATATGCCATGGGCTACTTCAGAATCTACAGGTTTGCCTGAAGCCCCAATGGCCCCAAACCATCCCTGGATTATGGAGCCGGGTACACATAGAGCTCACATTATGATTACACCATTAAATGTGGATGGAGAGTAGTTGTTTTTCTTATTGGTAAGGAATTGGGAGAGAAGGAAATTTAGCGAATATTTAAAAACGATTATAACCTGAACCTGAATTTATCCGGTAATAATTTTGATTTAAAAGACTAAATTATTATCGATATAATCCCTTGTGGCCAATCAAAAAATTACGTTTCATAATTAGAGTTTAATGACTGTATCTTTGATAATATCAAATGATACTATCAAAATGAAACCGCCTTACCCTTAAAGCATTAAAAACTATTCTTCTTCGTCTTTTTCTTGCTCAACATAAGCATCATATTCAGGGTAAAGGAAACTGTTATACGGAAATCTGGTAACATGGATTTCCCGCACTGCCTCGTAGATCTTCTTTTTAAAATCTTCAATATTTTCCTGGTTCAAAGCTGAAATAAACAACACATTATCGCCTAAACGGTTCATCCAGGTTTGTTTCCATTCCTCCAGTGAATAATGAACTTCGGTTTTTTCAGTAACCAAATCATCTTCATCAATTTTTTCTTCAGAATAGGCATCTATTTTATTGAATACCATAATGATTGGTTTATCCGCACTTTTAATATCTGCCAGGGTTTGGTTAACCGATTGGATATGATCTTCAAAATTAGGATGGGAAATATCAACAACGTGCAAAAGCAAATCGGCCTCACGCACTTCATCTAAGGTAGATTTAAAGGATTCTATCAACTGGGTGGGTAATTTCCTGATAAACCCTACCGTATCTGTCAGTAAAAAAGGCAAATTCCGAATTACAACTTTCCGAACCGTTGTGTCCAGGGTTGCAAAGAGTTTATTCTCTGCAAACACCTCACTTTTGCTGATAACATTCATCAAGGTAGATTTTCCAACGTTGGTGTAACCTACCAAAGCTACTCTTACCAGTTGCCCTCGGTTTCCACGCTGCACACTCATTTGTTTATCGATGGTCTCAATTTTCTTCTTTAGGAGGGAAATTCTGTCGCGAACAATACGACGGTCAGTTTCAATTTCGGTTTCCCCGGGACCACGCATCCCAATTCCTCCACGTTGGCGCTCAAGGTGAGTCCACATTCCTGCCAATCTGGGAAGCAGGTATTGATATTGTGCCAGTTCAACCTGTGTCCTTGCGTAGCTGGATTGTGCACGTTGCGCAAAAATATCAAGAATAAGAGTTGTGCGGTCCAACACCTTGCAATCCAATACTTTTTGTATATTTTTTTGTTGAGAAGGAGAGAGTTCATCGTCAAAAATTGCGGTGCCAATCTCATTTGCTTCTATAAATTCTTTTACCTCATTTATTTTCCCTGAACCCATAAAGGTTTTTGGATCGGGTTTTGCCATTTTCTGGGTGAAACGTTTTATAACTTCTCCCCCTGCGGTATAAGACAGAAATTCGAGTTCGTCTAAATATTCCGTAAGTTTATCCTCATCCTGATCCTTAGTAACAATACCAATAAGAACCACTTTTTCATATGTTAAATCAGCTTTTTCTATCATAAATGCAAAGTTACGCGCTAGATAATAATCGGATCTTATCTGCGGTTATTCATTAATAATTCGGACCCTAAGATAAAGAAACAGGGGTTATAAAAAGAAGTAAATTTAGTAAAACTATCCTAAAGCTATTTTTTATATAAACCGGGATGGCAGCTTTAGTAATTTGGATTGAAATTAATTTTACTGACAAATACAGGCACTTTGGAAGGAACAATATTATTGCTTTAAACCGGTATTTTCAGCAATTTTAAAAACAGAGGTATAGTTAGAGAATGTAGTTAATTCCCAGGCCAAAAACTTCCCTTATTTGAAAAGCCGCAACTGCATTATCATCGTAGATAGCCTGAAAAAGTAAATTGGCAGATAAGTAACTATTGATTTTCATTTGCACATCCATGAGATAATCAATATCTACATTTCCCGGTTTATCGAGGTAATTGGAATAAAAATTCGCAGTATTTTCCATAGTTACATTCTCCAGAAGTTTCAATTTCAGGAATGCGCTTATAGATGCACCAAATTCATAACGGCTGGATTTTCCTTGATCTACCCCAAAATATTGACCGTCAACATAACCGGGAACCGAAGTGAATTCGTTGTCTACAAAGATAAACCTGGCGGTAGCGGGAGCGATATTTATTACAAAATCATCATTCTTTTTCCACATCATACCTGGTCCTGTTTGCAAATAGGCTGGGGAGATAAAATGTGTGGTTTCGGTTCTGACAGTTTCAAGGCTTACGGGATCTTCACTAAATTCATATCCTTTGGAAATCTGGGTCCTAAAGTTCAAAAACCAGGAATAATACCAATTGGAATTTTTTAGCTGTTTTCCCACTATGGAATTAAATTCTAATCGATCACTTGTTTTTCTAGAGAATTCGTCGTCTTTAATTTTGGTTAATCCGTAATCGGCCAACAATTTATTGTCCCAGGAAAAATCATCCATTCGG
>JBBRGD010000244.1:0-3989 GCA_038241065.1 Flavobacteriales bacterium | reverse complement strand
TGATGAGCTTTTGGTTAATGACATAGATTTTGGGTTCAATGCAAAAGATGTTTTTTTTGGAAAAAGCAAGCTGATAACCATTTCTTCCCCTTCACTCGATATTTTTAGGGACAAACTTGTGGCAGACGACCCAACCATAAAACCACTTTATAGCAAAATGCTGAGAGACCTTCCCTTTGAGCTCACCGTAGATTCACTAAAAATAAACAACGGATATATCAAGTACAGCGAAAAGGTAAAGGAAGAAAACACCGGTGGATCCATTAATTTTTCTGATCTGAATGCTAGAATTTCAAACCTAAGCAACACCTACAAATCACCTGTAAAAACGGAAATTGAGATCGATTCTCATTTTATGGAAAACACCCCTCTTACGGTAGAAGGGGACTTTAATGTGCAAAACCCTTATGACAAATTCATCTTTAAGGCAGATATGGGATCTCTGAATATAGAAAAAATGAACAGATTTACCGAACCCAATTTGCGGGTAAAACTGGAAGGAAATACCAGTAAAACTTATTTTACAATCGATGGGAATAATGAATCTTCAACCACCGACATGAAAATAAGGTTTAGTGATTTAAAGGTTACGGTTTTAAGCAAAGACGGGAAAAATAAAAACCCAATACTTTCAACACTTGCCAATATTTTTATTTCAAAAGACAGTGAAAAGAAAAACGATTATTTCAGGGAAGGAACCGCGGAAGCAACACGGGATAAATCGAAGTCATATTTTAACTTTATATGGATCAGCATTAAAAACGCACTTACCAAAAGCATGACTGGCAGGAACAAGACGCAGGGTTGATCATTAGAGAAATAGTTTCCAAAAAATGAAAGTAATAAGGTGATCCTGGATCATTTTTTTTGTGTCCTGAATTGTCAAATTACAAATTTCCCAAAACCTTGTCTTAAATAAAATTAAGGAGGTTTCAATCAAATTCTTGTTGTTTTTAGACCTATATTGTCCACTTAATTTTAATTTCATTAACAATTAGACAGTTATTGATATGAATAAGATTTTAACTTGGTCAATTACGGCTGCAATGGCCGGTTTTTTATTTGGATTTGACACCGTGGTGATCTCGGGAGCCGACAAACAACTCCAATTAATATGGGGAACCTCTGATGCCTTCCATGGATCGGTAGTAATGGCCATGGCGTTATGGGGAACAGTGATAGGAGCCATTTTTGGAGGAATTCCGGCCAACCGGTTGGGAAGAAAGAATACCCTGTTATGGATAGGGATCTTTTACGTGGTTTCAGCCTTGGGATCGGCAATGTCTAATGATCCCTTTTCCTTCGCTTTTTTCAGGTTTTTAGGAGGTCTTGGCGTGGGCGCATCTACTATTGCTGCCCCGGCATATATCTCAGAGATCGCACCGGCTAAAGACCGAGGCCGTTTAGTCTCACTTTACCAGTTCAATATAGTCCTGGGAATCCTGATCGCATTTTTGTCCAATTATTTATTGAGAAATACAGGAGCGGAACCCTGGCGTTGGATGTTGGGAGTAGAAGCTATTCCTGCGGTCTTGTACACCATGTTCGTGTTTTTTATTCCCCGAAGCCCCAGGTGGCTCATCTCAAGATCAAGAGATAATGAAGCCAGAAAAGTTTTGAAATTCATGAACCCAGAGGATGATATTGAACAAAAAATGCAGGAGATCCGCCAACAATCAGAAATAAAAATAACAGGAGAACACATTTTTTTAATAAAATACAGGTTTCCGTTGATCCTGGTTTTTCTTATCGCCTTTTTTAATCAGCTTTCGGGAATTAACGCTTTTCTGTATTATGCCCCAAGAATCTTTGAAGCTGCGGGATTGGCAGCAAGTACCGCTTTGTTTAGCAGCATCGGCATCGGAATAGTCAACCTGATTTTCACTCTTTTAGGAGTTTTCCTGATCGACAGATTGGGGCGCAGAAAACTTTTGTTCATAGGCTCCATTGGCTATATAATTTCCTTATCACTTGTGGCGGCATCTTTTTTCCTGAACTGGGGCGGATTAACAGTTCCCATTTTCCTATTCCTGTTTATCGCGGCGCACGCCATAGGGCAGGGAGCCGTAATATGGGTTTTCATTTCTGAAGTTTTCCCAAATCATTTAAGGGCTTCCGGACAATCCTTCGGGTCATCAACACATTGGATTTTGGCCGCATTGATCCCTTCATTTATCCCGTATTTATTTTCCACTATTGGGCCTGGATATGTTTTTGCGTTTTTCGCATTTATGATGGTATTGCAACTGCTATTCGTAATATTTATGATGCCTGAAACAAAAGGGAAAACCCTCGAGGAATTAGGAGAAGAATTGTCTCTTAAAAAAATGAAAAGCTAAAAAAACATGAATAAATTAAATATTATTATAGTCCTGTCAATTCTTTCCGCAAGCCTCTTTTCCTGCAAAGAAAATGAAGATAAAAATAATGAGCAGGAAGTTGCTTCAATAGCAAATCAAACCGATGAAGATTTCCGTCCCAATTTTCATTTTACCCCAAAAGCGAACTGGATGAACGATCCTAACGGGATGTTCTATCTAAACGGAACCTATCATTTATTTTTTCAGTATTACCCAGATGGCAATGTATGGGGACCAATGCATTGGGGGCATGCCACCAGTAAGGATATGATTGATTGGGAAGAACAGCCAATCGCCCTAAAACCAGATGAAAAGGGATATATTTTCTCCGGAAGTGCGGTAGTTGACAAAAATAACACCTCCGGCTTTGGAGATGGCATCACTCCCCCGGTGATCGCTATTTTCACCTATCATGAACCTGAAGGTGAGAAAGAAGGCCGGATAGATTATCAGTCTCAGGCAATCGCCTTTAGTTTAGATGAAGGAAAAACCTGGACAAAATATGAGGGCAATCCTGTAATAGCCAATCCCAATCTTAAAGATTTTAGGGATCCTAAAGTTATTTGGGATGAAGCAAATAAACAATGGCTGATGGCACTTGCCACAGTAGAAAAGACCTTGTTTTACAGCTCCCCAAATTTAAAAGAATGGACCTTGCTTTCCGATTTCGGAAAAGGAATTGGGGCACATAACGGAGTTTGGGAATGTCCTGATCTATTTCCTATGAAAGTAGAAAATACGGATGAAGTGAAATGGGTTCTTATTCAAAGCTTAAATCCCGGTGGTTACAATGGAGGTTCCGGCACTCAATATTTTGTGGGTGATTTTGACGGAAAAAAATTCAAATTAGACCCTTCAATGGAAAACCTTCCTGAAAAACACACGCATTGGATAGATTATGGAAAAGATTATTATGCCGGGGTAACCTGGTCCAACATCCCCGATTCTGATGGGCGTATACTCTTTATGGGGTGGATGTCAAATTGGCTCTACGGGCAGGAAGTCCCTACCGAAACCTGGCGGAGTGCTATGACTATAGCCCGGGAACTTAAATTGAAGAAAATTGGAGATGTATATAGGATCTATTCGCTTCCGGTTAAAGAATTAGACAATTATATTTCAAAAAAAGTTGATAAGGCTTTGGTCGAAGTGGAAAATACTGCGATAATTGTCACTTCCGCCGAACTAGATTTAACAAAAGCAACTATTAAATATGAGTTCGCACTTTCACAAAATGAGAATTATGAGTTTAGCCTGAGCAATCAAAAAGGAGACACCTTAAAATTTGGATTCGACAGACCAAAAAATCAGTTTTATATAGATCGAAAAAAATCCGGAATCACAAACTTTAACGATGACTTTGCGAATAAAGTTTCCACAGCTCCGCGGACTTCAAAATCGGAAAAGATATCAGTCCAAATCGTTCTGGACAAAACTTCCATTGAATTGTTTTTTGATGATGGGGAAACCGTAATGACAGAAATTTTCTTTCCTAATGCTCCCTTCGAAAGCTTCTCAGCGCATGCTGATAAAAGTTTCAAAATTGAAAATGTGGAAATGAATAAATTAAAATTCGATTAAACAGAATCAATTTACAGAGTTGAGGAAGCGTAAAAAATAAATTAAAAG
>JBBRGD010000243.1:0-4015 GCA_038241065.1 Flavobacteriales bacterium | reverse complement strand
TTCTGCAATCGATGAGATTCGAACCAGTATTATGCCATTTAATGAAACTTTTCCATTACAGGATTTAAGGGAAGCACTGGAATATTGGTATTCAAAGACTAAAAGCAGGATCACCTACGAATATATTGTGTGGGAAGGAATTAACGATACTCCAAAGGATGCTGAAGCCCTAGTGAAATTCTGTAAATATGTGCCCTGTAAGGTGAATTTGATAGAATACAACCCAATAGACGATGGACAATTTCAGCAAGCTTCTTCCCAAGCAACCCATATGTACGAAGTTATGCTTGAGCAAAACGGGATTACAGCTACAGTGCGAAGGTCTAGGGGAAAAGATATTGACGCAGCTTGCGGTCAACTGGCCAATAAATCTTCTTAAGCAGTTGGCCAAACCACCTAAATTCCATTATCTTACGCTATCTTTAAAATCCTTATGAAGGTCATCTCGCAAATAAAATTACCGATAGAGAAGGAGATGGAGCTTTTTGAAAAAAAGTTCTTGGAGTCCATGTCTTCTAAAGTGGCCTTGTTAAACCGGATCACATATTATGTAGTCAACCGAAAGGGCAAGCAAATGCGGCCCATGTTCGTATTTCTTGTGGCTAAAATGATTTCTAAAGGAATTGTAAATGAACGCACCTATCGCGGAGCCGCCGTGATCGAGCTTATACATACGGCTACGCTGGTCCACGATGATGTGGTAGATGACTCAAACCGAAGGCGTGGATTTTTCAGCATTAATGCGCTTTGGAAAAATAAAATTGCGGTTCTGGTAGGAGATTACCTGCTTTCCAAAGGATTGTTGCTTTCCATAGACAATAATGATTTTGATTTGCTGAAGATCATTTCAGTAGCAGTAAAGGAGATGAGTGAAGGTGAACTTCTGCAAATTGAGAAAGCACGCAGACTTGATATTACTGAAGCCATTTATTACGATATCATCCGCCAAAAAACTGCCACACTTATTGCAGCTTGTTGCAGTCTGGGAGCAGCATCAGTAAAACCCCAATCAAATGAGATTGAAAAAATGCGCCGATTCGGGGAATTAATTGGAATGGCTTTTCAAATAAAAGATGATCTTTTTGATTATGGGCAGGAAAAAATAGGTAAACCTACCGGAATAGATATTAAGGAACAAAAAATGACACTTCCGCTTATTTATGTCTTGAATAATTGCGATTCAAAAGAGAAAAAATGGATCATCAATTCGATTAAAAATCACAATAAAGATAAGAAAAGGGTAAATGAAGTAATCTCCTTTGTGAAATCCCATGGCGGCCTGGATTATGCAGTAAACAAAATGAAGGAATTTCAGAAAGAAGCACTTTTCATTCTTGAGGATTATCAGGAATCCCCTTTTAGGGATTCACTGACTTTGATGGTGAATTACGTGATTGAACGTAAGAAGTAAAAAAACCAGGTTTCAGGTTCCAGATTCCCCATTCCTAAATCTTAATTTTCTGCTCAATTTTAAATTTTAAATTTTGAATTTTGAATTTTTTTTCCAACTTCAGGCAACCTTTCGTAAATTTCATGCGTCTTTATAAATACAAGGCTTTAAATAAAACCCGTGAAGGTTATACCGCTTATTAAAAACGAAACTCAGTTAATCGCGCGGGCAATTAAAAATAACCGGGGGGCTCAACAATGCCTGTACGATTTGCATTCGGGAAAGATGCTGAGCGTTTGCAGGATGTATCTGAAAGACCTTCATCACGCAGAAGAGGTAATGCTCAACGGATTTTTCAAGGTTTTTAAATACCTGCCCGATTTTAAGAATGAAGGAAGTTTTGAAGGATGGATAAGAAAAATTATGATCCGAGAAAGCCTCTCCTTTTTAAGAAGTGAAAAATTGCTGGAATTTAAAGAGGAAGGACTTGAAGAATTCAATGGATGCTTCAATAATATAGAATCTGATATTAATGTTGATGAGATCCAGCAAATCATAGATTCATTGCCGGAAGGATACAGAGTGGTGTTTGTGATGTATGCCATTGAGGGATACAAACATCTGGAAATTTCAAAAATGCTCAATATTAACATTGGGACTTCGAAATCCCAGTTGTTTAAGGCAAGAAAAATGTTACAGGAAAAATTAAAACTAAATAACACTTCAAGTTATGGGAAATGAGAGATTTGAAGATAAAATAAAAAGGCAGTTACGGGATCGGGAAATCACACCATCTGCGGGGAATTGGGAAAAGCTTAGTGCTAAATTAGATGCTACGGAGGAAAAGAAACGACCAATTACATTTTGGATAGGAATTGCAGCGAGTATTATTGGTGGGATCCTGATATTAAGTCTTGTCTTTAATAATATAACTCCTTCAGATACACCGGAAATTGTAGATGCACCCAAGGAAGAAGTGAAACTAGAAAAAACACCGGTAGAAACTTCAGAAGAAATTTTTATTCCAGCTAAGAAGGTGGAAGAAAAAGTTGCAACTTCAGAAGTAAATAAGGAGTCAATAACTCCAAGATCGAACCCAATTGTTTCTCCGGAAAAGCAAACGCATCAAAACAATAGAGAAGCGGTAGTAGTCTTAGTCAATAGGAGTTTGCAACAACAACAATCAGTAAGAACTTCTATTGAACTTACTACAGATAAGATTTTAGACCTAAAATTGAATGATGCTATTAATAGTGTTATTGTAAATGTTGAAAATGGGAAAACAGTTACAGATGAAGAAGTAAATATGTTACTTGCTGAAGCAGCAACTAAACTTAGTGAAGAACATTATATAGCAGACTTTGCTGTTGGAAAGGTGAATGCAAAAGACCTCTTGCAAGCCGTAGAATTTGAGATGGACAATTCCTTTCGCGACAAGCTCTTTGAAATCCTAAAAGAAGGATATTTAAAAGCGAAAACAGCAGTTGCAAACAGGAATTATTAATTAGGATAGAATTAGCCATTATATCATCACACCGACCTAAAGGTCAAATTAAATTATTCATCAATCAAGTCCAATAAGCCACCTCTTCCAAAGAGGAGGTAGGCAGAGGATATTTAAAAACCAATCATCATGAAAACAATTATCATCACTCTCACCCTTTTTATGTCCAGTTTTGTTATGCAAGAGATGCAAGCGCAAAATGATAGTATTCCTTCACAGGTGGAAAAGATTCAGGAACTTAGGAATAAAATTATTTTAGGAGAAAAGAAGCTCTTGAAAATTAAATTAGAAGGTATTAGTTATAGGTTAGAAAGAGATTATATTACTCTAGAGGAAGCAAACGAGCAAAAGAAAAAAGCTGCTGAAACTCATGCTATGAATATAGAAAATAGAATTGCCATTTTAGAAAATGAGATAGCCTTAGATGGGAGAAATAAGCAAATAGATTATGTGGGGATTTTTGATAATGGTAAAATCATCGATTTGAATATTAACAATAGTGATGGAGAGCGTATTTTCGATCGAAGAACCACTAGTGATCTAGTTTTAGCAGCAGGATTTAACAATGTGATTTCCGATGAAAACTCGCTAGATAATTCAGATTTTAAAATTGGGGGAAGTCGCTTTTTTGAAATTGGTTGGGCCTGGAAAACCAGAGTTTTTGAAAACACCAATTGGATGCGCGTAAAATATGGAGTTTCTTTTCAGTTCAATAGTTTGAAACCTACAGATAATAGATATTTTGTTGAAAATGAAGATCTAACTCAGTTAGAAGAATTTGAATATGATTTGGATAAATCCAAGTTTAGATCAGATAATTTAGTATTTCCCATACACTTTGAGTTTGGGCCTTCTAAAAAGACTGAAGGAGGTGATTATTTTAGATATAGTACCAAGAATCAATTCAAAATAGGAATTGGAGGATATGCAGGATTCAATATTGGAGAACGGCAAAAACTGAAATACACTGTTGACGGAGATAAGAAGAAAGATAAGTTGAAGGGTAACTACAATACAAATGATTTTGTCTATGGCCTAAGTAGTTATTTGAGTCTTGGTGGTACTGCCTTATATGTAAAATATGACCTTAATCCGCTGTTTAAAGATCCAAATATTGAAAT
>JBBRGD010000242.1:0-4023 GCA_038241065.1 Flavobacteriales bacterium | reverse complement strand
GGTTCACCACTTTGGCAGCCAAACGTATAGAGTTTATCAACCGTGAGAGTTCTCCGGATGAAAAAGCGAAATCCGATTGATTTTCGATAATAAATTCACCTAAAGTTTGGTTTTGTTTGGCCATTTTTCTGATTTGTGGGTTATGATGCGGCAAAAATATTCAAATTAAAAGGTTACTACAACGTTTTCGCAATTTAAATCTCTTTCTAATGCTTATTTTTGTGAATCATTGACATAAACTATGGATAAAATAATTAGACAGGCCGGCCCTAAAGACATGCCACAGGTGCTGGAACTCATAAAAGAACTGGCAACTTTCGAAAAAGAACCAAATGCGGTGGTTATTACCGCAGAAGATCTTGTAAAAGATGGCTTTGGAACTAATCCCTTATTTACTTGTTTTGTTGCCGAAGTAAACGGAGTAATTCAGGGAATGGCCCTGGTTTATTACCGGTATTCCACCTGGAAGGGCCGCACCGTCCACCTGGAAGATTTGGTGGTGCGACAGGAAATGCGAGGTACAGGACTGGGGAGCGCTCTATACAAAAAAGTAATTGACTATTCCCGGGAACAAGGAGTTAAGCGCACAGAATGGGTTGTCCTAGACTGGAATACCCCTGCAATTGAATTTTACCAACGCAGTGGTGCGACGATTTTAAAAGATTGGCATATCGTGCAAATGGATGAAATTGCTATGAACGCTTATTTAAAGTTGAGATAAAACTCCATATCTATAAGTGCTTTAATACGCTTTAATCCATTTCAATTGCTAAATTTGTAAAAAAGCACTTAATCCATGGAATACACGATAAGAGAAGCCAATAGAGAAGATATGCCCCAAGTACTTGAACTTATCAAGGAACTGGCCGCTTATGAAAATGCTTCAAACCAGGTGGAAATAGGCCTTGAGGATCTTGAAAAAGAAGGCTTTGAAGAGGGGAATTTTAAATGTTTTGTAGCAGATGTTGATGGCAAGATCCAGGGAATGGCGTTGGTTTATTTCAGGTTTTCAACCTGGAAAGGCCGCACAGTACATTTAGAAGATCTTATTGTTAGGGAATCTATGCGAGGTACCGGCCTTGGAGGAGCCTTATATAACAGAGTGGTTCAATACGGCCACGATAACGGGGTTAGAAGAGTTGAATGGGTGGTTTCTGAAGGTAATAAAAATGCGATCGAATTTTACGAAAATACCGGAGCCGACATCAAAAAGAACTGGTACACCGTACATATGGATGAAACCGGAATTCGGGAAAATCTCAAATAATAAAAATGGAGATATTTAAATTTGGCGGCGCATCTGTAAAGGATGCAGCCTCAGTTAAAAATGTTCTCAAGGTTCTTCAAAAAACAGGCTTTCAGGATAAAGTTATCGTGATCTCAGCGATGGGGAAAATGACCAATGCTTTTGAAATTGTGATTGCAGAATACCTCAGCTCCAAGGACATTCCCGGGAAAAGTCTTTCTGCTATCAAAGAGTATCATCTGGATTTAGCCCATCAGCTTTTTGAATTAAACCAGTCTCCAGTCTTTGAGAAGATCGATGTATTTTTCAGGGAACTCACTAATTTTATGAAACACAACAAATCTGCACAATACGATTTTGTGTATGATCAAATGGTGTGTTTCGGAGAATTGATCTCTTCAACAATTGTAAGCGAATATTTAAAACTTCAGGGGGTCGAACACACCTGGATAGATGCCCGGCAGTTTATTAAAACCGACAGCACCTACCGTGATGCCAGGATAAATTGGGAAGAAACCCAGGAGAAGATAACAAATGGGTTAAAACCCCATAAATTATATCTCACCCAGGGATTTATAGGTTCCGATGCAAATAATTTTACAACTACATTGGGCCGGGAAGGAAGCGATTATACCGCGGCGATCTTTGCCTATTGCCTGAATGCCGAAAAAGTGATTATCTGGAAAGATGTTCCCGGAGTGATGAATGCCGATCCGCGTATTTTCGAAAATCCACAGCTTCTACATCAAATTTCTTATGAAGAGGCTATAGAACTGGCCTTTTACGGAGCTTCTGTAATTCACCCTAAAACCCTCCAACCTCTCCAGCGCAAGGAAATTCCATTGTACGTAAAATCCTTCCTGAATCCTGAAGATGCCGGCACAGCTGTGAGCAAAGGCCAGCCACTTGTACCGGAAATACCCTGTTTTATTGTCAAGAAAGGCCAGGTGCTTATCTCACTTTCAAGCCTCGATTTTTCATTTATGGTAGAAGAGAACATCAGCGACATTTTTAAATTGTTCCATCTTTATCAGATGAAGGTAGATCTAATTCAAAATTCAGCTATCAGTTTTGCTGTTTGTGTAGATAACCGATTCAACAACCTTGAGAGGCTAATTCAACATTTAAAAGCTCGGTTTAAAGTAGAATTTATTACAGGAGTGTGCTTATACACAATCAGGCATTTTGACGATCTGGCATTAAAAACCCTTGAAAAAGACAAGGAAGTTTTACTGAAACAGGTCACCCAAAATACGGTACAACTGATTACCAGGACCTGAAAATTAGACTATATTTCAAATTGCTATCTTTACTTAAAACCTAAACTGACATCCATGGGAATTGTAACCGCAAAAGAAGTAGCCAAAGTGATGAACCTTGAAAAGTTTGGACCTTTAGGCACTGCATTTGGATGGGTTGTCTTGCGGACTACTAAACTTTCTACCCTTAACAAAGAATATGACAAACGGAAAAACCTCAAGGGAGCTGAATTTATAAATTCAATTTTAAAGGGTTTTGAAATTGATTTTGAAATCCCGCCTGAAGATTTAAAACGCATTCCCAAAACAGGCCCTTTTATTGTGATTGCCAACCACCCTCTGGGAGGAATTGACGGAATGATCCTGATGAAGATCGTTTTAGAACAGCGTCCGGATTTTAAGGTATTGGCCAACTTCCTGTTATCCAGGTTGAAACCTTTGGAGCCATATATAATGCCCGTCAACCCTTTTGAGGATCACAAAGCAGCAAAATCCAGTTTAGGAGGGATCAAACAAGCCATTTCTCACTTAAAAGACGGTGGTGTCCTTGGAATTTTTCCGGCTGGGGAGGTTTCCACTTTCCGGGATGAACGAACAATTGTAGACAAACCTTGGGAACCAGCGGCCATGAAGTTAATCCAAAAAGCAAATGTACCGGTGATCCCCATTTATTTCCACGCCAAGAACAGCCCCTTTTTCTATCGTTTGGCCGGTTTAAGTGATGCGCTGCGCACTGCGAGACTTCCCGGGGAAGTGCTCTCCCAGAAAAAGCGCAAAATAAAGGTGCGAATTGGAAATGCCATTTCCCCTGAAGACCAGGCCAAAACTCCAAATTTGGAGGCTTTTACCGCAATTTTACGCCGGAAAACATATATGTTGGCAAATTCTTTTGAAAAAAAAAGACTTATTGACAAGTTACCAAAAAGGTTAAAACTGCCGAAAACTCCCAAGAAAATTGCATTGGAAACGAATAAAAAACTGATGCTGGCTGAAATTGAAACCTGCAGGCTCCTTGATAAGCGGTTATTGGGGAGCAAGAACTATGAAGTGTTCCTTGCCAAAAAGGAAATAATTCCAAATATTGTTAACGAGATAGGTAGGCTTCGGGAAATCACATTCAGAGAAATTGGCGAAGGCACGAATAACGCGGTGGATTTGGATAAATTTGACGACTATTATTATCATTTATTTCTATGGGACAATGAGGCAAAAAAAATTGTCGGAGCCTACAGGATGGGAATGGGAGCCGAGATTTACGAAAAATATGGCATTGATGGGTTTTATCTTCAGGACTTGTTTCGCTTTGAGCCGGAATTACACAGTATGATGAGCCAGTCCATTGAAATGGGAAGGGCTTTTATAATCAAGGAATATCAGCAAAAGCCTATGCCCTTATTTTTGCTTTGGAAAGGAATTGTTCATTGTACGCTACGGTTTTCAGAACACAAATATTTAATTGGAGGAGTAAGCATCAGCAATAAATTTTCAAATTTCTCCAAATCACTGATGATTGAATTT
>JBBRGD010000241.1:0-4030 GCA_038241065.1 Flavobacteriales bacterium | reverse complement strand
GTAGCCTTTTATCCCAAATTGTTGCGTGAAAACGCATCTTTCATGAGTCTTGGTCTCGAAATATTGGGATTTAAATAATTACCGATATCAAAATTATAATATACAACAGCCTTTTTTGAAGTGTTTACATGGACGTTTAGTCCTGCCGGAGACACTTTTACCTCAAGAACAAAAAGATCCCGGCGGCAGGAGTTATATGGGTGGTCACAAATAGTATCGCAACGGTGTAGCAACGCTTACGAAACAGGATAGCAACATCAGTTTTTTCGCAATTTTCTTAAAAAATTTAACTAACTTTCCCACTTGAGGATCCTGCCCTATCTTGATCCATTTTTTTCAACCAAAACCAACCATCTACAATAAATGGCAAAAGCAGACATTGACTTTGAAAAAGAACTTTGGGATGCAGCAAACGAATTAAGAGGTGCCGTATCTGAAAACAACTATAAAAACTACATCTTACCCCTGGTGTTTTTAAAACACCTTAGCGAGCGTTATGACATTGTACACGATGAAATAGCCGACTTGCTGCAAGATCCCAAATCAGACTATTATACTACCGATAAAGAGGAAATAAACTATGTACTGGAAGACCGGGACGAATACCGTTCCCGCAACACCTTTGTAGTTCCTAAAAAAGCATCTTGGCAATACCTGAAAGACAATGCCGAACAAGACGATATCAAAGTAATTATTGATGATGCCTTTGATGTGATACAGGATTTATTGACAGATCATAACATTCAATTGAACAACCTGCTGCCACGTATTTTTGTGCGCTCTGAGTTGTCATCAAAGCAAACCAGTGGAATTATCAACCTACTCTCTCACCCGAAGTTTTCTGAAAAAGAGAATCCCGAAAGTGATATTTTAGGTCGTATTTACGAGTTCTACATTGGACGTTTTGCGATGGCCGAAGGTTCTGGTGCAGGACAGTTTTTTACTCCGGGAAGCATTGTGCGCTTGTTGGTTGAAATACTGGAACCCTACAAAGGACGAATCTTTGACCCCGCCTGCGGTAGCGGCGGAATGTTTGTACAAAGTTTGAAGTTTATCCACGAACATGGCGGAAACAAAAGTGACATTTCTATCTATGGGCAAGAGATGACTGCCCAAACCCTGCGTTTGTGTTTAATGAACCTCTTGTTGCGCGATTTATCCTTTGATATTAAAATGGGAAACTCACTACTGGATGATAAATTCCCGAAATTAAAAGCCGATTATATTCTGGCCAATCCTCCCTTTAATGTGAGCAACTGGCACCCCGAAGATTTACCCGATGGTGACCCGCGTCTGTTTGGTCCCAAGGAAGAATTCATCACAGATGGCTCTGCAAATTATATGTGGATGCAAACCTTTTGGCACCACCTGAGCGATACGGGAACTGCCGGTATTGTAATGGCAAACGGCGCAATGACCTCGAATACCAAAGGAGAGAAAAACGTACGCCAACACATGGTAGACAATAGCATGATAGATTGTATTGTGCGTTTGCCCGATAAATTGTTTTTAACCACAGGAATTCCTGCCTGCTTGTTTATTTTAAGCAAAAACCGGGATGGTAAGGACAACACACACCGCGAGCGCAATAATGAAATTTTATTTCTGGATGCCTCCAAAATGGGAACCATGGCCAGCCGAAAACTGCGCGTGTTTAGCGATGATGACATTCATAAAATTGCCGACACCTATCACTCCTGGCGCACCGTCATTGCGAGTGATTCTCATTCCGACATTGCGACTGATTCTCTCACCGTCATTGCGAGTGAAACGAAGCAATCTCATGCTTACGAAGACGTAGAAGGTTTTAGCAAAGCTGCTACACTTGCTGAAGTTCAAAAGCAAGATTACAAACTAACCCCCGGCATTTATGTGGGCACCGAAGCCGAAGAAGATGATGGTATTCCTTTTGAAGATAAAATGCAAGCCTTAAAAGCAAGGCTGTTAGAACAGTTTGAAAAAGGGGAAGAGTTACAGGAAAAAATAAAGAGCAACTTTAGTAAGATTTTATAAAATATGAAATAGCAAAACTATATAAAATGGTGAAAAAAGGGGAATTAAAGCATACCAACGACAAAACCTATAGAAAATATTGGTTGGCAAAAAAAAATAGAAACAACATAGAGAATTAGAAAAGAAAGATATAATGCCTATGTTTACAAGGAGTTAGAGGTTTTGTGTTGTAAAAAGGATTAAATTAGAGTGAAAACTAAAAATCTCTATTTCAAATATATTGTTAAGGGATCCTTATCGTTCAAAATTGTGAACAATAGAAAAAAATGAACAGCCCAAAAGAGCTTAAAAATATAAGTATTTACAAGGAAAATATTTTTCGCTCTTTGAAAGTTACACAAAGATCAAACAATGATTATAATTAATAAAGAAGATTTGGAAGCAGCAAAGAGCCTTGTTTCTCCTCCGGGAGAGACTTTGGCAGATACGCTGGAGGCGAAAGGAATCAGCCACACAGAATTGGCGACCAGAATTGGCTGTCCCATTCAAACCATTAATGAAATAATACAGGGAAAAACAGCAATTCTTCACGAGACAGCACTTCAACTGGAACAGATACTGGGAATTTCTGCAGGATTTTGGATAGAAAGGGAGAAAAATTATCGGCTGGAACTGGATGAGATTCAGAAATTTGAAAAGTTTATTTGATGACTGAAGATTGGAAAACTTATAAACTCTCCGATTTAGGAACAATTGCAAGAGGAAAATCAAAACATAGACCTCGAGATGCTTCACATCTTTATGGTGGTGAATATCCATTCATTCAAACAGGGGATGTCAAAGGAGCTAATCATAGAATTAATACCCATTCACAAACTTATAGTGAATCAGGTTTGGCACAAAGTAAATTATGGCCAAAATATACAATGTGCATAACGATTGCTGCAAATATTGCTGAAACTACTATATTAAATTATCCTGCATGTTTTCCTGACAGTATAATTGGTTTCATTGCCTACAAAGAAAAATGCTACATTGAATTCATAGAATATATGATGCAATATTTCAAAAAAGAAGTTCAATCACATTCTATTGGCTCGGTCCAAGATAATATTAACCTTGGAACTTTTGAAAGAGTTGAATTTCTTGTTCCACCTCTCCCAGAACAACGCGCCATTGCCTCCATCCTTTCTGCTTTAGACGACAAAATAGAGCTCAACCTCCAAATGAACAAAACCCTGGAAGAAATGGCGCTGGCTTTGTACAAGCATTGGTTTGTAGATTTTGGCCCCTTCCAAAACGGGGAATTTGAAGACTCAGAGTTGGGAATGATACCTGAGGGTTGGGAAGTGAAAAGGTTAGATTATTTATTGGAAATAAAATACGGTAAAGATCACAAAAAATTAAAAGAAGGACAAATTCCTGTATATGGAACTGGAGGCATTATGCGATATGTAAATACATCGTTATATGACCAGGAATCAATTCTTATTCCTCGAAAAGGTTCGTTGAATAATCTATATTACTTAAATAAACCATTTTGGACAGTAGACACTCTTTTCTATTCAAAAATGAAAAAAAAAGGATTTGGAAAATATGTATTCCATTTTCTGAAAACTTTAGATTTAGCATCAATGGATGTTGGCTCTGCAATTCCAAGTTTGACAACTCAATTATTAAACAGAATTAATATTATAATACCTCCAAATATAGAAGTATTGAAATATGATGAGTCTGCTACTATCTGGTTTAATGCAATCCAATCAAATGTTGAAGAAAACCAAACACTCACTGCCCTCCGCGACACCTTATTACCCAAACTCATCAGCGGAGAAGTGCGTGTAAAAGAGGTTGAAAAATTGGTGCACGAAAGCCTATGAAAGACATGATCGAAATCACGGTGCAAAAAGCGGCTATCGAGTGGTTGCAGGACTTGGGCTACACCCATAAAGAAGGCAATTCCCTAAAGCGTGACCTTAAAAAAGTAGTGCTGGAAGATGATTTGCGTGCCTTCCTGCAAAAAAGCTACTCAGATGTACCTGCCACCGCGATCAATGAAGCCATGGCTGCCTTTACC
>JBBRGD010000240.1:0-4055 GCA_038241065.1 Flavobacteriales bacterium | reverse complement strand
CTACCTTAGAAATTGAATTGATTATTGGAAAATTAGGTGTAGTAGGTGAGGATAAAATTATTGAAATAAATTCGAAGTTGAGGCAATTACTGGGGCTTCAATAAATTTAGGATTATGTTGATCTTTCACCAAACCCAAATTCCTGTAATCAAATATCAAATCTGAAAATTATATAAATCAATTCACCATTTCCTGACTGACGAATCTTGGTCTTACGAATTCACAAATTCACGATTCCAGTATTTACAACCCCCTATAATTATGATAAATTTGTTTTAACGCTGATATTTTTAATTTTTCGCAAAAGCCTGCTCTTATTGGGAATTCGGTTCTTTTTAAAAAAATAGGCGTTGCTGTTTAATGAAAATATATTTAGGGGTTTTAAGTGAAAAAGAAGTATGATTCTATTATTAATGTATTAATTTTGAGGCTTATTACTTAGCAGTTTTATATGAAGAATAACAAAAATTATGTTATAGATTTTGATAGCACATTTACACGAGTAGAAGCTCTTGATGTTTTAGGCGAAATTTCCCTGGCAAATGATGTGGACAAAGAGAAAAATCTTCAGGAAATAGAGGAATTGACCAATCAGGGAATGATGGGTGAAATATCCTTACTGGATTCGCTTGAAAAAAGGCTTTCTTTGTTAAAAGCCAATAAGAAACACCTGCCGGTACTTGTAGAAAAACTGCGAAAAAGCATCTCAACATCTTTCGTTAGAAATAAAGTTTTTTTTACGGAAAACAACGAAAATATCTATATAATATCCAATGGCTTTAAAGAATTTATAGTTCCAATTGTTGCAGAATATGGAATTAAGGAAGAAAATGTCTTTGCCAATACCTTTGAATTTGATATTGACGAGAAAATTATTGGTTTTGATCGCAAAAATGTACTTTCTCAAAATAAGGGAAAGGTTGAACAAATAAAACAGATCAACCTGCAAGGGGAGGTATATGTAATTGGAGATGGTTATACCGATTACGAAATAAAAGCTTCCGGACTTGCCAGCAAATTTTACGCTTTTACGGAAAATGTGGAACGCCTGAATGTGTTGGAAAAAGCAGACCATATAACTCCCAGTTTAGACGAATTTTTATTTATGCATAATATGAACAAAGTTATTTCTTACCCCAAGAGCAGAATTAACATTTTACTGCTCGAAAATATTCACCCCGATGCTTTTAAATTGATGAAAGAGGAAGGTTATAACATTATTACTCATTCCGGTGCAATGGATGAAGATGAGTTGGCAGAAAAGATTAAAGACGTTTCGGTTTTGGGAATACGTTCCAAAACACAGCTCACCAAAAAAGTGCTCAACAATGCTAACCGATTAATTGCAGTAGGTGCTTTTTGCATTGGCACCAACCAAATTGACCTAGATGAATGTCTCAAAAAAGGTGTTGTGGTTTTCAATGCCCCATACAGCAATACCCGTTCTGTAGTAGAGTTGGTAATTGGAGAAATTATTCTGCTTATGCGGAACCTCCCTGATAAAATCAGGGCAATGCATGAAGGTAATTGGAGCAAATCTGCAGATAACAGTTATGAAACTAGGGGAAAAAAATTAGGCATTATAGGTTATGGAAATATAGGGTCGCAACTATCGGTTGTTGCAGAATCTATTGGTTTTGATGTGTATTATTATGATGTAATTGAAAAGCTTGCCCTTGGAAATGCTACAAAATGTAACTCTCTGTCCGAGCTTTTGCAAAAAGCAGATATTATAACTTTGCATGTAGATGGCAGAAAGGAAAATCAGGACCTAATAGGGGACAAGGAATTTCAGGAAATGAAGGACGGGGTTCTATTTCTCAATCTTAGCCGGGGTCATATAGTGGATATTGATGCACTTCAAAATCACATTATCTCCGGAAAAATAAAAGGGGCAGGAATAGATGTTTATCCTGAAGAGCCTAAAACCAATAAAGAAGAATTTGAATCTCCGCTTCGGAATTTGCCCAATGTAATACTTACCCCGCATATTGGAGGAAGCACACAGGAAGCACAGGTAAACATCGGTAATTTTGTGCCGGGAAAAATTATTGATTACATCAATACAGGCAGCACCACCAACAGTGTGAATTTTCCAAACCTTCAACTTCCGGTTCTTGAAAACGCGCACAGATTGATCCATATTCACCGCAATATGCCCGGAATATTGGCCGAGATCAATAGGATATTTGCTTCCCTGGGCATTAATGTGGTGGGACAATATTTAAAAACCAATGAAACTATTGGGTATGTGATCACCGATATTGATAAAGCTTATGATAAAACAGTAATTAAAGAATTAAAAGGCATTAAAAACACCATTTGGTTCAGGGTTTTATACTAAAGTAGAAAAGTTGCAAGTGGAAAAGTTGAAAGCTGAAAGTTGAAAGTGTGTCAGTGCTTAAATAACGTTGACCTGGTCATTGTGTGTAATTCAGCGAGATTTACGGTAATTAAAAGACTAGCAAAAACAACTATTTATACATTCATGGGCTTTTTCCATACATTATTAACTGCAATAGTTTTTAAATTATATATCTTTCCAGCTCAATGGAAAAAGGCATTGAAGCCCAATCTCAATACCTTTTGAAAATAAAATTGCTCCTCTGTTTTTCAATACCAGTAGTATGGTCTTTAAGGCAGAAAACTAAAACCTACTTTGTGACTAGAATACTCCCCCACGCAAAAAAACCAAGCTTGAAGATCTTTTGTGCTTTGGTGTTATTGTGGCAATAAAAAAATACCAAATAGAAAGTTTGTTTTTTGGCTACATAGGCTCTAAGATTGATAGTTGCACTAAAAAAACATATTCCTCCCAAAAATTTCTAAAACAGAACTTTCTATATTAACTCATCAAAAAGGAAAATGCGAAATTATCCTAAGGATAAAATGCACATTGAATTCCCAACTAATATCTGTCTGATTTTTATTTTATTCTTCTTTAATAAGATCAGTCAGTTGTTCAATTAATTCCGGAGTGGGTTTTTCTCCATGAACCTCCCTGATATGGGCAATTGCAAAATTTAGAACCTCCTCTGTGTTTGGGGCAAGAATTATTGACTCACAATCATATCCGGCATCACTGCAATAAATCGCTTTCATAATTTAGGTTTTAAATGGTTAATTCCTATTTAATTTCTCACCTCCTTAAAATTAAACAAAACTTCAGCGAATTTCAAAAAATAGGTATACGGGTTTTCCCGTAATTTTAACAAATATTACGGAAGTAGCTTTTTATTTCAGTAGGGGGCATTTCAGTTAAGAAAAATGAGGAAAGAATTTTTGGGAATATTCCTATAAGTAGATATAAACCTAGCAGGCGTTGAAAAACGAAGCACACTTCAAATAAAACAATCGGCTAAATTGCCATTTGATTTTTCATTATATGGACAAACTTAAAAAGTTGCAAAAGGTCTAATCCATAAGAAACACTATTAATCCCCTTGCCCCATGGGCGCCTAAAACCAGAGATTGTTCAATATCTGCAGTTTTTGAAGGTCCTGCAATAAAAGTCCCGAAGCCGTATTCCTGGTTTCCTATTCGTTCATAAGCCTGATGCATTGTAGACACAAGATCTTTTTTGTTCACTACAATTGCCAAATATTGGGCAATAAATACAGAAACCCGTTGTCCCAATAATTCATCGGTTACCCAAAGGGCGGCATTTTCTGCAACGCCAAAATGGGCTTTAACAATGGTTAAATCAACATCTTCCAGGTTATGGGGATCATCATTCGCCCAATTAGTCGCCGCAATTTCTGCAAGTTCGGGAAGTGTGGTGATCTTGCGCTTATCGGCATTATAATTATTATTGATGTAGCTAATTACTTCATCATAATCTTTCACTTCAACAAAGGCTCCGCCGATACTATCCAAAATAGCTTTGTATTTGTCGAGATTTTCATAAGTATCCAGTCCCAAAGCACTCACATCCGGCAATTCACTTATGGATGAAGGTTGATTTTGTTTTATTTTTTCTAAAATATCGCCTTTACTGCTCATTGTTCTTTTCTTTTGATTCTATTGAATTTTTCTTATACCATTCTCTGAATGAT
>JBBRGD010000239.1:0-4064 GCA_038241065.1 Flavobacteriales bacterium | reverse complement strand
ATTTGTGAATTTTGCAAATGTCCAGAAAACAGGAAGGATGAAAATTCCTTTCGGAATAGCGCAAACAGGAAAAGCCTTTAGAAATGAAATTGTTGCCAGGCAATTTATTTTCAGGATGCGGGAGTTTGAACAAATGGAGATGCAATTTTTTGTGCGTCCCGGAGAAGAAATGAAATGGTATGAGCACTGGAAGGAAGCCCGTATCAAATGGCATTATTCCCTGAGACTGGGTGAAGAAAATTACCGTTTTCACGACCACGATAAATTGGCGCATTATGCCAATGCCGCGACCGATATTGAATTTGATTTTCCCTTCGGATTTAAGGAATTGGAAGGGGTACATTCCCGCACCGATTTCGATCTAAAAGCCCACGAAGAACATTCCGGGAAAAAATTGCGCTTTTTTGATCCTGAACTCAATGAGAATTACGTCCCTTATGTGATAGAAACTTCCATAGGTCTGGACAGGATGTTCCTGGCCGTCTTATCAGCATCGCTAAAAGAAGAAACTCTGAAAGATGGTTCTTCCAGAACGGTATTAAAATTACCGGCAATCCTGGCGCCTACCAAAGCAGCCATACTTCCCCTTGTAAAAAAGGACGGTCTGCCTGAACTTGCCCAGGAAATCGTAGATGAATTAAAATGGGATTTTATGGTTCAGTACGATGAAAAAGATGCTATTGGCCGAAGATATCGCCGTCAGGATGCCGCAGGAACTCCCTTGTGTATCACCGTAGATCACGATTCTTTGAAAGATAGATCAGTTACTGTTCGTTATAGAGATTCCATGGAACAAAAAAGAGTGCCAATATCAGAATTGGCTAATATCATTAGGGAGGAAATAGATTTTAAAAATTGGTTGAAGGGGTAAACCCAAATTCATATAATAAATAAAAGTGGCAATTAAAATAATTAATTGCCACTTTTATTTATTATAATCTATAATTGACTATTTTTAAAGTCTTAATGGCAAATTGCCTCTTTTCAGAATAATATGGTCAAAATTTTACAATATTTAAGCTTTTTTTTATTCCTTTTTTCGCTGCAGGTTACAGCGCAGAAAAGGGAAATGTTGGGCCCGGTATATATAGATTCTGCCAAGGCGGTTTCGGTATCGGCTATTTCCAAAAGAAAGTTGAAAGCACCTTCTGTTGAGTATAAAGTTGTAAACCCAAGGAACAGGGGGATCAACAAGGTGGTTCCGGGAAAAGGATTGCCAAAAACAATGGATAAAACCCGTCAGGACAAATTGGGGAAATTGCCTTCAAAATCACCAATAATAAGTTTTGATGCCGTGGTTACACGTACTACTCCCACCGATCCAACAGGAGCAGTAGGGCTAAATCATTACGTAAACGGCTGGAATTCTGCTTTTTCTATTTTTGATAAAAACGGAAATCAGGTTTCCCCCCCGGCTTCCCTGGCAAGTATAGGTGGAGAATTTACGAATGAAACCCTTGGAGATCCTATTATTTTATATGATGAATTTGCGGACAGATTTCTAATCACCCAATTTAGCGATACCCCGGAAAGTTTTTTGGTAGCAGTTTCTCAAGGACCGGATCCTATAAATGACGGTTGGTTTACCTATAGATTTCCAACCAACGAGGCCTTGCCGGATTATCCCAAAATTTCAGTCTGGAGCGATGGGTATTATGTGACTACCAATAAAAATTCCAATTCAGCCGCTACCAGTCAGGTAGTTTATGTATTTGAACGAGATAAAATGCTTGTAGGGCAAACGGCAAAATTGCTTTCTTTTCCCTTGCCGGGAGTTAATACCAACGGTTTTTACAGTCCTGCGGGTTTTCACGCAATGGGAGGGGAATTGCCTCCACTAGGAAATTCACCAATTGTATATTTACAGGACGATGCCTGGGCCGGGATTTCAGAAGATCATTTAAAACTCTGGAATATTAATGTCGACTGGAATTCGCTCGAGAGTTCTACAATCCAGGAGTCACAGGAATTGGGAGCTGCAAGTGGGGTAAGTCCGTTTAACGCAACCTTTGATGGAGGCGCTTTTTCCAATTTAAATCAACCCAATGATGGTCCGGATATAGATGCTTTACAAGGTACCATGATGTATATGACGCAATACCGAAGATTTCCAACCTATAACGCAGCCGTGATGAATTTTGTGGTAGATATAAATCCAACGGCTGCCGAACATGCAGGGGTCAGATGGTATGAATTGCGGCAAGATCGGAATGGTGGTCCCTGGAGAGTTCATCAGGAAGGCACTTATGCCCCTGATAAAAGCGACCGATTTAGCGGAAGTATAGGAATGGACAAGGAAGGAAATATTGGTCTTGGATTTACGGTTTTAGACGACAGTCCCGTAGGTCCAGTTTTTCCATCAGTTCGCTACACTGGGAGATATGCAAAAGATCCTTTAGGATTAATGACAGTTCAGGAAACATCTATTGTGGAAGGAAGAAGTATTAATCCATCAAACAGATACGGAGATTATGCACATTTAACCATAGATCCGGTAGATGATCTTACCTTTTGGCACAATGCCGAATATTTTGATGGACTGGATCGAAAAAACCGGGTTGGGGTGTTCAAACTTGCGCCGGACTTTAATAACGATGTGGGGATTATCGCGGTAGTTAATCCAAAAAACGCAACGCTTTCCAATGCCGAAGTAATTACCGTGACCATTAGAAATTTAGGGGTGAATGCGCAATCAAATATTCCTGTTAGTTATTCAATTGATGGAGGACAAACCGTAACCGAAGTATTTACGGGAAGTGTTGCCGGAACAAGCTCTGTAAATTATACTTTCGCGACAACTGCGAATCTGGGCGTTATAGGGCAGACTTATGAGATCATTGCCTCGACAAATTTAGGAATCGACGAACAGGTTGGGAATGATTCATTTACTGCAAATATCACCAATCTTTTTCCTATTGATGTTGGCGTAACATCTATAGATGCTCCTTCAACAGGTTTGTCGTTAACTTCTTCAGAAAGGATAACTGTTACAATCGAGAATTTTGGGGGCGAGCCTCAGTCAAATATTCCGGTATCTTATCAACTAGAAAATAATGTAAATGTTAATGAAGTTTTTGCAGGCACCATTCCAGTAGGTGAAAACGTCGTATATTCCTTTACCAAAACAGCCAATCTTTCAAGATTTGGAAGATATTTAATTTCTGCTAAAACGAATTTAGAAGGAGATGGAAATACAACCAACGATGGCACTAGTAAATCTGTAGCGAATTTAAATTGCATTCCTGACGGTTCTGATTGTAATAGTGGCGACGGAATTTTCTCTTTCGAATTGGGGAGTATTTTAAATGAAAGGATTCCTTGTACCACCGGGTATATAGATTTTATTGGTTATTCCACAGATTTAGACCGTTCTAAAGGCAAGTTTACTGTAACGGTAAAAACCTTATTTGATAATACTGATATTGAACAATTTTCCATGTGGATTGATCTCAATGACAATGGAGTTTTTGACGAAGTAGAAAGAGTGATCTCAAATATAAATATTCCTACACCAAACACGCCCCATTCCTTTGAGTTTACACTTCCCGCAGATGCTCCTTTGGGTCAACATTTATTACGGGTAAGAGCCGGGGATGTTGCTTTTGACGGTGAATTGAACGATCCGTGTAGTGTGATGGAATATGGTACAACACATGATTATTCGGTAAAAATTATTGATAGTACTCTAGATCTGGAAGATTTTCTTTTGAACGAAGCAATTCTGACAATTGTTAATGAGGACAACGGTTTTGATCAAGGCAACGGAATTTACAGGGCTTTCCTGGAAACCGAATTTAACCAAACCTTGCGGATAACCGTACACAATGTTTTAGGTCAGAAAATGATAGAAAACAAGGTGGATAGCAATGGTGAGGGTTATTTATACGAATTTGATATGTCCTATGCCGCAACCGGAGTTTATTTATTGCGAATTGGTACAAGGGAAGTTGGCGTAGTTAAACGCTTCATTGTAAAATAATCCGAAAGATCTTTGGTTGCAGTGGATTTCATTTTTAAAATTCTGCGGGAATAACCTAAAAAGCATTCAGTATTTCCTATTTTTG
>JBBRGD010000238.1:0-4078 GCA_038241065.1 Flavobacteriales bacterium | reverse complement strand
AATTATACCAATATAAGAATTCTCTAGTTTAAATGAAGCGATTTCTTCCTTAAGATGTGATTCTGAAACGTTTTCTGATTGATTTCTCAACGTAACTATTTCCTGAGCATTATTAAAATTTTCTCCCGGGCCGTAACTGCCTAAAACCCATAAAACAACTGAAATTGCCAAAATGATCTTACCGGCCCCAAAAACAAAAGCTTTAGTTTTTTCAATTACATTCAGAGCTACGTTTTTAAAAATGGGAATTTTATAGCTGGGCATTTCAATTACAAAATAACTTTTGCATTTAAGTTTTAGAATTTTGTCTAGAATCCAGGCAGCAGAAAGAGCTGTTCCAAAGCCTATGAGATAGAGCAACATAAGGGTTAAACCTTGTAAATTGAGGCCCAGGTAGGTCTTGTTGGGAATAACCAGGGAAATAATTATGAGATACACAGGCAACCTGGCTGAACAGGTTGTAAAAGGCACTACTAAAATGGTAATAAGCCTTTCTTTCCAGCTTTCTATATTTCTGGTAGCCATTATAGCAGGGATCGCACAAGCTGTGCCTGAAATAAGTGGAACTACACTTTTCCCGCTCAGGCCATAACGGCGCATGATCCGGTCCATTAAAAACACTACACGGCTCATATAACCGCTTTCTTCCAAAATGGAAATGAAAAGGAACAGAAATGCAATTTGTGGTATAAAAATCACAATTCCACCTAACCCGGGAATAATGCCTTCAGCTATCAGGTTGGAAAAAGGGCCTGTGGGTAATGAGTTTTTTGCCCATTCGCTAAAAGAGGCAAAAGTAACATCAATAAAATCCATGGGAATAGTAGACCAATGGAAAATCGCCTGAAAAATAGTGAGCATGATAATGGAGAATATTAAATATCCCCATACTTTATGCGTTAAAAGACGATCCAATTTAATCCTTAAATCGGTCGCGTTTTTTAAATTGATAGTCAGAGCTTCTTTTAAAAGTTCATTAATAAACTTGTACCTTAATATTGTTTCCTTTTGCTGAAGGCGTTTAAGATCACCAACGTTTTTAGTATTGAAATTTGCATTTTTGGTAAGAGTGCCCCTGTTGATATTTCCAAAATTTGCATCATGAGTAATTATGAGCCATAATTTGTATAAAGCCTGGCTGGGAAATGTTTTTCTCAATAGGTTGAAATATTCCGGGTCCATAACCGAAGCATTCAAACAAGGTTCAATAGAGATCTTTTGGTAATTGATGATCTGCTCTTTCAAATCATCAATCCCAGTACCTTTTCTCGCGCTTACCAGAACAATCCTGGCTTTTAGTTTTTCTTCCAAAAGTTCCAAATCCAATGAAATCCCTTTTCTTTTCATCCTGTCGGCCATATTGATGACCAGGATAGTTGGAATTTCCAGATCCTTAATTTGGGTAAAAAGCAACAGGTTACGTTTGAGGTTCTCAGCATCGCTCACCACCACTGCAACATCGGGAAAATCCTTATCGTTTTTATTTAGGAGGAGATCTATTACTACATTTTCATCCAGAGAAGAGGTGTTTAAGCTATAGGTACCCGGCAAATCTATAATGTGGGCTTTTAGTCCGCGGGGTAATTTGCAGATGCCTTCTTTTTTTTCTACCGTAATCCCGGGATAATTTCCAACTTGCTGGTTAAGCCCGGTAAGTTGATTAAAAACTGAAGTTTTACCGGTGTTAGGGTTTCCAATTAATGCTACATTAATTTGTTTCCCCATAATTTTAAATTAATTCGATTTCAATTTGAAGTGCTGTCTCTTTCCGGATGGCTAAATGGCATCCGTTTATATTGAGATACATTGGATCTCTAAATGGGGCAGTTTGTACCAGTTCTACGATATTTCCAGGTAAACAGCCCATTTCCAGAAGTTTTAATGGAACGGTATCTGTTGAAAAATCCTTTATTATTCCCCGCTGTCCAAGTATTAAATGAGCAACTGTAAGCTTCATTTTTATTTAGATTGATTTTAAACAAGGCAAAAATAGCCTAAATTTTTATCTTAAAAAAGTTTAGGGAATAAAACTATTTCTTTTGATATTCAGATTTGAGGATTTTTATATCAGACATTAACTCCGCCATTGCTTTTGATTGTGTTCCGTCATAGAAACCACGGATGCGTTTTTCTTTATCTACTAGGACAAAATTCTCGGTATGTATCATATCATAAGGACCTCCATCTCCATCGGTTTTTGTGACCAGGTATGATTTTCGTGCCAAATCATATATTTGTTCTTTATCTCCTGTTACCAGGTTCCATTTAGAATCCATCACTCCTTTTTCCAAAGCGTATTTTTTGAGCTGTGCAACAGTATCGGCCTTTGGGATCACGGTGTGTGAAAGCAACAATACTTCGGGGTCATTTTTTATTTGGTCCTGAATTTTCAGCATATTATCGGTCATAATTGGACAAATACTAATGCAAGTTGTAAAGAAAAAATCGGCTACATAAATTTTTCCTTCATAAAAATCCTGGGTGATGGTATCTCCGTTTTGATTATAGAGTTCAAAATCGGCAATTTTATGATATTTCCTGATGTATTGAACTGTGGTATCAACTAATTCGGCACTTACCATATCAGGTTGAAAAACCGGAAGTTTTTTTTCAGGTGATTTTAATGTATAAATACTATAAACGATAATTACCGAGAGAACAAACAACACAATTCCCAGGGTTTTAAATTTTGCAAAAAACTGGAGCATAGAAATTTCTTTGTGACAAAATTAACCTCTAAATACTGAATTAGTAGCATTGGAAGTATTAAAATTTCACTCAGAGAGGAGAGAGGTGTTATTTATACTTTTATAGGAATTTTTAAAAGGTTACTTTTGTGCGATTTAAAAATTGAAGTATATAGAATGGATCCATTTATAATAAAAGCAATACAATTACTATTAAGCTTATCGCTGCTTATTGTTCTACACGAGTTGGGACACTTTATCCCGGCCAAATTATTTAATATTCGTGTCGAAAAATTCTTTTTATTTTTCGATGTAAAATTCGCCCTTTTCAAAAAGACAATAGGTGGTACTACTTATGGAATAGGATGGTTGCCTCTAGGAGGATATGTAAAAATATCCGGAATGATCGATGAAAGCATGGATAAGGAGCAAATGGCTCAACCGCCACAAGCCTGGGAATTCAGGAGTAAACCGGCCTGGCAACGACTTATTGTTATGTTGGGAGGAGTAACTGTGAACCTTGTACTCGGATTCCTGATTTATATGATGGTACTGTTCGTATGGGGAAGCAATTATGTGGGACCCGATGATATGCCTCGTGGATTTGCAGTAGCTCAGGAATTTGAAGAATTCGGGTTTCAGGATGGGGATCGCATTTTAGAGGTGAATGGTGAAAAAATGGAAAATTCCTTAGATATCAACCGGCATCTTTTTATGAGGGAGATCAAAAATATTACTGTTTTACGCCAAGATGGAAAACAGGAAACTATTGCTGTTCCGGAAAATATAGGATCAAGAATGTTCCAAGAAGGAGTTATGCAGCCTTTTGTACCTATACAAAATGCAGTATTGGACAGCGTGTTGGCCGACAGGGCAGCCGCGGCAGCCGGATTGCAAAAAGGAGACAGCCTAATTTCCCTTAATGAGCAGGAAATTGGTTACTGGCACGAACTAGCACCAATAGTAGGCGCAAATAAAAGCAAAGAAGTGGAAGTCGTCTTTAAACGCGACGATAAAATTATGAGTTCCAAGGTTACTCCGGATGATGAAGGATTGATAGGAGTAACTTCAAAAAGGGATTTTAATATTCAAAGCCGCGAATACGGATTGGGTGAAAGCGTTAAAGCCGGTTTTGATTACGGGTATTGGACCCTGCACGATTATATAGCCCAGTTTAAATATGTGTTTACCGCTAAAGGAGCCACCCAGGTTGGTGGTTTTGGAGCTATTGGAGGCCTGTTTCCTGATGTTTGGAACTGGCAGGGATTCTGGCTTGCCACTGCGCTAATTTCAATTATTTTAGCCTTTATGAACATACTTCCCATCCCGGCACTGGATGGTGGGCACGTAACGTTTTTGATGTATGAGATTATCACAGGGAAGACTCCTAA
>JBBRGD010000237.1:0-4089 GCA_038241065.1 Flavobacteriales bacterium | reverse complement strand
ATAATGTCAAGGTCAATGAAGATGCGGAGATCATTATGTTCAGCCCTCAGCATGAACATAGTGCAGTAATTACTCATATGATAGAGAAAACGAAGGATTAAGCCTAAATGATTATCAACAATTCTTATTCTTGAGCCAATAAAAGATCAAAAAACATTTCTGTATAACCTAAAAATCACCAAAATGTCACAATTAACAACTTATTCAGTAAAGGATATCGATTCTTCTAAAGTCGAAAATTTCGCCTCTCAACTAAGAGGAAAAATAGTAATGCCTTCAGAAGATAATTATGATGAAACCAGAAAAGTTTTTAATGCAATGATTGACAAGCGGCCCGGAATGTTTGCTATGTGTACAGATGTTGCCGATGTTATTGCCTCTGTTAACTTTGCCCGGGAAAATGAGCTGACAGTGTCCATAAGAGGAGGTGGACATAATGGCGGAGGGTTGGGGTTGTGTGATGATGGTTTGGTCATTGATCTATCCGGAATTAAATTTGTCCGTGTTGATAATACAAACAATACAGTCAGAGTTGGAGGAGGAAATCTTTGGGGAGAAGTGGATCATGCCACACAAGCTTTTGGACTTGCAGTCCCTTCCGGAATTATTTCTACAACAGGGGTTGGGGGATTAACACTTGGTGGTGGTGTGGGTTATTTGTCACGAAAATTCGGACTCACAATTGACAATTTGTTGGAAGCAGATATGGTTTTGGCAGATGGTTCTTTTGTAACTGTTAATGAAAAGCAAAACCAAGATTTATTTTGGGCTATTCGTGGTGGTGGCGGGAACTTTGGTGTGGTTACTTCTTTTAAATTTCAGGCACACCCTGTTAAAACTGTTTTTGGAGGGCCTACTTTATGGCCCATTGAAAGAACAGAAGAAATAATGGCATGGTACGATGAATTTATCCGGAATGCTTCTGATGATCTAAATGGATTCATTGCAACATTGATTATCCCCGGAGCACCCTTTCCTGCGCATTTGCACAATAAACAATTTTGCGGAATAGTATGGTGCTATACGGGAGATATGAATAAAGCAAAAGAAACATTTATGCCCATTTTAGAAATGAACCCATTGTTTGAACATTTGGGAGAAATGCCCTACCCTGCTATCCAAACATTATTTGACGGGTTATTTCCCCCCGGATTGCAATGGTACTGGCGTGCAGATTTTTTTAATGAATTAGGACCGGAAATAGGGAAACAACATTTAAAATTCGGTTCTGACATACCAACCCCTCTTTCACAAATGCATTTATACCCAATTAGTGGAGCTGCGAGCAGAGTTGGGGCGAAAGAAACTCCTTGGGCATATCGCGATGCAAAATATGCCGGCGTAATTGTTGGCGTAGATCCTGATCCGGCAAACAAAGATAAAATCACAAAATGGTGCAAAGATTATTGGCAGGCATTACACCCTTATTCATCTGGAGGCGCCTATTCAAATTTTATGATGGATGAAGGACAAGAACGAGTGAAAGCGAGTTACAGGTATAACTACAACCGTTTAGCAAATATAAAAAAACAGTATGATTCGAATAATTTATTTAGAGTGAACCAGAATATAATACCTAAATAACAAATTTTAAAAATTAATATTATAAAAATCAAAAAAGAGGACATTCCTCTAATTATGAAAGAGCCAGGCACCATTATGTGTGCAATACCAAATTGTGGAGGTCTAACTTTAGGCTTTAACGAACTGTCCATGCCTAAATAGCATTGACAATATAAATGGAGAAATTTATGCTCCAGATGGTTCTGGGGTAATGAAAACAGAACCATATTCATCAACAAAGATGATTGGTTATGATAATTATAAAAAAGCGTATTGTGGTTCATTCGCTGAAAACCAGAATACTTGTATGGTCAATCTTATTGGACGAAATTCTTTAAGAGGAGAATCCAATCACATAGATTTTTTTGGATTGGCTGATGAACTAATTTAAGAGATTAATGACACAACAATGAAATATACTTTAGAGCTTGTGGATAATAATAAGTATATATGGAAAGTGTTTTAATTGTATTCGGAGAAGATTCACTTGCATTTAAATTTATATGATAAAATAGGATGAGAATGCACTAAAGTCAACACACAATATAAAACAGTTGAGGTTTAGTGGTTTGCAAGGTTATGGAGGAAAGTACGTTCCAAAAGCAATTTAATTTTACAGAGAAATGGAAGAGTTTGAAGAGGGAAACTAACAGTACGTTAATCCAGCACAAAACAAAGAACTGAGTTAAAAAACAAGGCGTTTTAAACTAATTCTGAAACAAAATTCTGATCATTTCTCTTTTATGACAATACGCCCATAAACCTGTTGGCACACCTGTTATTATTCTGACCAAATATGAGTTATTATGAGTTGTCCTTCGGATTGTTTTTTCTGTTCCCTTTATCATCCTCGTACCGAATTTTAACTGCAATGGCATCTTCAGTTCCATAAATTTTAAGTTCCTTGATATCGGCAGGAAGGTTAAAGCCTCTACTTACCAATTCTTGTTTTACCTCACGGATTATTATGCCTCGCAATACTAGGGACGCCCGCCTGTAATCTAATGTATCCACCCAAAAGAAAACTTTTAGATTTACGGTACTGGCGGCGAGTTCGTGCTCTATCACAAAATTTTCGTGGGTCTCATCGCGGACAATTTCTTTGTTGGCATCTAAAATTTCCTGAATTACTTTTTTGGCGGCTTCAATATCGTCTTCATAACCAATGCCCACTACAAAATCCACCCTATAAAAACCATCGGCAGTATAATTGGCAACCGGTTTGGTAAGCACATCACTGTTGGGAATATAAATATCCCTTCCATCAAAAGTTTTTATATGTGAATACCGAAAACTCAGCGCTCTCACTTTTCCGAAAATATCGTCAATCTTAATGGTATCGTTAATATTAAAAGGCCTGTTGAAGGCTAAAATAATCCCTGCCAAAAAATTCTTCCCAATATCCTGAAAAGCGAAACCCAAAATAATAGCTCCCCCACCAACGGCGGTCAAAAGACCTGTAGCAATACCATCCAAACCCGCAACTTGCAGGGCGAGCATGATAGCAATTATGACAAGTATAATTTTTATTGCCTGAGCCAAAAACCGGGCCATCAAGGGGTCTTCTGCTTTTTTTTGGATCCGTCTTTTATATAAATTTGTCAGTAACTGCGCCAGCAATATTCCCGCAATAACAACTAAAATTCCCAATGCAATGCGCGGAAGCGCAATAAGTAATTTTTTATAATATGTTTCCAGGGAATTGACAATGGTTTCTCCATCGGATTGTAAAAGTATAATCATCTGTTGTAATTTTACCTAAAGATACTGATATATAAAAACAAAAATGAAACGACCCCCGTTAAAAATTCACAAAAACTCCCAATACTGCATCACCCTAAAATCGAATGTATTAAAATAGGGGTTGCTGTTTTTATGTTGTTGAATAGTGGCATTCTGCCAATGGCACTGTTTGCAGAATCCGATGCGGAGGTTAGGGAAACGGTTTTAATAATTCGATTTAATTCAACAGATTCCTTCCCTTTGTTCTGGATTACAAATTGATGGAACCTTGCTTTGTACCGCCCAATAGTAATTCTACCTTTTCTGTATATTTACATATCATTTTAGAATTACTCTTGTCGGTTTTTATCTTTGAGAATTTCCTCTGGATAAATCGTTTTACAGTCAACGGATTTTCTAACGATACCAACACTTCATTCTCTTGTAAAAAACAAGCCAATTTATAGTGATAATATACAGTAGCCTCCATCACAAAATGACTACTTTTATTCAATAATTTCATAAACTACTTAAAGCCATCATACTCATTTTTACACTGATAATAAACTTCATTTCCACCTGTTACATCAAAGACATCCTTGCTACTATCTATTCCATGGAATTTTGTACTTTTATTCATATTAATCATCTTTACCTGCAAACTGAATAACCCAAAATTCAATAAAGATTATGCCACAAATCTAAAATTGTAAATTTACCGAAATACAACATTGTCAAATTTAAATATTATGAAATGAGCATAATGGAAACACGATACCAACACCGATGAAGATATGCGAATTA
>JBBRGD010000236.1:0-4114 GCA_038241065.1 Flavobacteriales bacterium | reverse complement strand
TAATAGGTATTGTTTTAATGCCAATTTTGATCCCCATTTTCTTTTGAAAGTTAGAATTTGAGCTATTGAGCTTGGGAACATTAGGTCATTCTATTTTAAAAAAGTAACATATTTAAAAATCAGCCATGCACCTGACTACCGGTAGGAAGGTCCACGAAAAATTTATCTATTAGTGCTAAAAGCTATAAAAGGGGTAAAAATTAGTTCACCTTAGTCATTCCCTTCAAATATTAATTCTGAAGATCCTAAAAAAAAGCTTAAATTATAAGCTGATATATTTTATACAGATGAAAAAATTCGATTTAAACTGCATTGAGAAAGAATTAAAAAAACGTCTGGACAGTCCTTATGAATGGGGGAGAAAACAAAATGATATTTGGGATAAGAAATCGAATTTTATTTATGAAATTAAAGATTATGAAACTTTAAGGTTGAAAATTTCTGAGGTCACCGAGAACAGTGATCTCAATAAAAATGATTTTTTTAATTACAGCAGTAACCGATGGTTTAACTTTTGGAGCGCGATGGCATTGGAGCAAATTTTTACTGAGATTGAAGGAATTAAGGCCAACATTAATTCAAAAAACCGTCTTATCGATTTTAATTTCTTCGGAATTGATTTTGACCATAAAACCAGTGTTTTTCCAAACGGGTTTGGCCAGAATCTGGAATTTGCACAAAAATATCCAGAAAAACTGATTGCCTGGTTATATAAAAATCAAAGCACACAACAACGGCAACACTTTGACAACAGATTGTTTCTTGTGGTTTATGCTAAAAACGGCCAACATTGGAAATTAAAAGCCGAAATTTCCTGGTTAAAGCTCATCATTGAAAAATATGTTGCTACTTTTGAAACTTCACAATTAAAAAGATTTGAATTTCATCCGGGAAAAGCCACATTTTCTGATATTATCTGGGCAATTAAATGAATTATATAGGTTCTAAAAACAAACTAGCCAATTTTATAAAATCTAATGTGGAAGCGGTGGTTTCAGAGAATTTGAGTGATAAAGTATTCTGCGATCTCTTTGCCGGAACGGGCATCGTGGGCAGGAGTTTTAAAACTTCGGTAAAAACCGTGATTGCAAATGACGTTGAATATTACAGTTATATTTTACTTCAAAACTATATTGGAAACCATCAACAGCGTGAATTTGAGTTTTATTTAAATCGGTTAAATAATTTAAACGGCCAGAAAGGTTTTGTCTTTGAAAATTACTCGGAAGGAGGAAAAGCAGGAAGGCTTTATTTTTCAACTGAAAACGGACAAAAGATCGATGCTGTGAGAATTCAGATCGAAACCTGGAAAAATTCAGCAGAAATTGATAATGATCTGTATTACTTTCTGCTGGCATCACTTATAGAAAGTGCAGATAAAGTGGCGAATACAGCATCGGTTTATGGAGCATATTTGAAGAAGATAAAAGCTTCCGCAGCAAAAAAAATACTTATTACGGCTGCTGTTTTTGAAATTACAGAAAATCCGCATCAGGTATTTCACAAGGATGCCAACCAACTAATTAAAGAAATTCAAGGCGATATCCTGTATCTGGATCCACCTTACAACGCACGGCAATACGGTGCCAATTATCATTTGCTGAATACCATTGCAAAATATGATACCTTTGTGCCTAACGGAAAAACGGGGTTGAGAGAGTATTATCGTTCTTCTTACTGCAAGACCGGAGAGGTTAAAACTTCCTTTGAAATGTTGCTGAAAAACGCGAATTTTAAATATGTTTTTTTAAGCTATAACAACGAAGGATTGATGCCTGCGGTTGAGATAAAACAAATTATGCAGCAGTTTGGGAGATATGATCTGGCAACAATAGACTATCAGCGATTTAAAGCCGATAAAACCGAAAACCGCAATCATACAGCATCTGCAACAACAGAATTTTTACACATATTAGAAAAAAACCAATAAACATGTTTTCAGATAAAGCAAACAAAATTTTTCAGGACGTAATTAAAGAATACCACGAAATTAATACGGTGGATCAGCCTTTTGAGAACCCGTACGATAAAAATTCAGATCTTATTGAGCATTTGTTATACCGGAAATGCTGGATAGACACGGTTCAATGGCATTATGAAGATATTATAAGAGATCCAAATATCGATCCGGTTTCGGCTATAAAGCTCAAAAGGCAAATTGATGGTTCAAACCAGGATAGAACCGATATGGTTGAATTTATTGACAGTTATTTTCTTGAGAAATTTAAGGATGTAAAGCCAAAAATAAATGCTACCATCAATTCCGAAAGTCCAGCCTGGGCACTGGACAGACTTTCCATATTGGCGCTCAAAATTTACCATATGGATGAAGAGGCAAACAGGAGTGATGCCTCGCAGGAACACCGGATTAAATGTCAATCAAAACTGGATGTTTTGCTTGAACAACGCATAGATCTTTCCGGGGCGATCGATCAATTGCTGAAAGATATTGAAAACGGAGATAAATTCATGAAGGTGTACAAACAAATGAAGATGTACAACGATGAAGAATTGAATCCGGTTTTGAGAAATAAATAATACTAATGGCGTCCCAACCCTCTAAAACCGAAAATTTCTCGACCTCTCCGGAGGAGATCCCAAAGGCAGAAAGGGCCGCACATATTCTGGTTATCCGCCTATCGGCATTGGGAGATGTAGCTATGATGGCGCCGGTTTTACGGGTGGTTACTGCGAAATATCCAAATCTTAAAATAACGGTACTTACCCGTGCTTTTTTTGCTCCTGTTTTAAAGGGCATTCAAAATGTAGAGGTTTTTGAAGCTGATATAAAAGGCTTGCATAGTGGGATTTTTGGATTGTACAGGCTCGCAAAAGAATTGCGGAATCTGGGAATAAATGCGGTTGCCGACCTTCACAATGTATTGCGCAGCAAGGTGTTGAAGTTTGTTTTTTATTTTTATGAGATCCCCGTTAAACAAATTGATAAAGGAAGAGCCGAAAAAAAATCACTCACTTCCGAAAAAGACAAGATTTTTGAGCAACTCAAATCAACCCACCAACGTTATGCCGATGTTTTTGCAGAGCTGGGTTACCCAATAGATTTAAAAAATCACCAATATCCTCCCAAACAAATACTTTCTCAGAAAATCAGAGAAATTTCCGGAACAAATTCCCTGAAATGGGTAGGAGTAGCTCCTTTTGCTCAGCACGATTCCAAGGTTTATCCGCTGGATTTGATGGAGGAAGTCCTCAATAAACTGAACCAAAGCGGGAAACTGAAAATTTTTCTTTTTGGCGGAGGAAAATCTGAAACCGAAAAACTGGAAGAATTGGCTTTCAAATACGAGAATGTTATTTCCATTGCAGGAAAGCTGAAGTTTGAGGAGGAACTTGCGCTTATCTCCAACCTAGATTTTATGTTATCTATGGACAGCGGGAATGCACATTTGGCTGCAATGTATGGAGTTCCGGTAATCACACTTTGGGGCGTAACTCATCCGTATGCAGGTTTTAAGGCTTTTGATCAGCCCTTGGAAAATTGTATTTTACCCGATCTTCAAAAATTCCCAAAAATCCCAACTTCCGTTTATGGAAATTTAGTTCCGGAAGGCTATGAAGATGTTATGCGAAGTATTCCCCCCGAAAAAGTGGTGGAAAAAATATTGGAGATTTACACATCGTCATAATCCACAATTAAGGTAGGTGTTGTAGGTTGTGCCTGACAGGTTAAAATTAAACCTTCTGCAATTTCGTCATCGGTTAAAATTTGATTTTTACGCATTTCAGCCTTGCCTTCTTTTATTCTGGCAATGCAACTGCTGCATATTCCGCCCTGGCAGGAATATGGAACGTCTAAATCGGGGTCTAAAGCTACTTCCAGAACGGTTTTCTTTTTGTCCATTGAAAAAATCCTCTCTTCATCATCTACCACGATGGTCAGCTTTGTTTCTCCTTCCACATTTATGTCAATTGCCCCGTTATCTTTCACAGTAAACAATTCAAATAAAATATTTTCTTCCAGGATCCCTTTTTCTTTAAGTATGCTGGTCACATTCTGAATCATTTCCTCCGGGCCGCATAAATAAAACGATTTAAATTCGGTGTCATTGAATTTATTTTCAAGCACATAATTTACTGTGCTCTTTTCAATCCT
>JBBRGD010000235.1:0-4117 GCA_038241065.1 Flavobacteriales bacterium | reverse complement strand
AATAAAATGATCCTGAATCCCATTCAATCCATCAAAGGTGAAATAAGAAGTAGCGGAAACGTGATCGCCAAAAATCGTCCGCCAACTGTAAACGTTCAGACATTTTATACCGGAAGGCTAATTTTTGAGGAGGAATAAAATATACTGGTTTGGGTAATATTTTAAGCTCCCCCTTCGGGGGCGGGGGGGGCAGTCAAGTCTGCGAATAAACTTTCCAAATTCCTTGTTTTTCTATTTAACTGAAGGGTTTTTAGGCCGTTGTCATGAGCAAAATCAAAAACTGCGGGTCGCATATCCTTTTTCGAGTCAAAACTTAATTCGTAATGAAATCCGCCGATGTTTCTTGCTGAGATAAGGTTCGGCAAAATTTGAAGTGCTTTTTCTTCTATCATGTAATCAAATTCTACGTGAATTATTTGTTCCTGCTCATCGCGCAACTCATTCATCTTTTTGTCGGCTACAATTTTACCTTTATTGATAATTATCACCCGGTCGCAAATTGCCTCCACTTCCTGCATGATATGTGTAGAGAGAAAAATGGTTTTTCCGGTACCTCCATCTGCCTGTTCTTTTCCGATGTTCAAAATAAGATTTCGAATCTCCACTAACTGGTTCGGGTCGAGGCCCGTGGTAGGTTCATCCAAGATTAAGACTGCCGGATCGTGAAGCAACGCGGCAGCGAGTCCAACCCGCTGTCTATAGCCTTTGGAAAGTTGTTCTATCTTTTTATTAGCTTCAGAAGTAAGTCCGGTTAGATAGATCATCTCCTCAATGCGCATTTTATCAATTTTATAAATTGAAGCATTAAAGAAAAGAAATTCCCGTACGTACATTTCGGTATAAAGAGGATTGTGTTCCGGCAGATAACCTATATTTCTCTGTGCTTCCAGCAAATTTCCGGAAAGCGGAATATTATTTACACTTGCCTTACCTTCTGAAGGAGCCAGATATCCGGTCAGGATTTTCATCAAAGTAGATTTTCCGGCTCCATTCGGGCCCAGAAATCCTACAATTTCACCCTTTTCAATAGAAAATGAAACTTTGTCCAAGGCTTTGTGTTCCCCGTAAAATTTTGATATTCCTTCGACAGTTATGGACATACAATAGCTTTTTTCAAAAGTAAGGGATTAACTTTTCCAAAGTTTAGAACTTTCGAAAAGATTTCAAGGATATAGTTTAAAATCGTTAGCGTAAAAAAGATTAAAAAATTGTGCTTCATTTAAAAATTAAATTTTACTTTAGCGAAATCATAAGAAGAAAATGAAAAACATTATTACTTGGAACGCTTTCTATTATTTTTATTTCTATAGCAGAGATGAGATCGGGAAGACCATGTAATTAAATAATAAATTATATTTCAAATCCCGATGGCGACATCGGGATTTTTTTTTGGTTTAATTTAATCAATCCTGCCAGGCTCAGTAACCTGGGAAGGATTAATATAAAATATGAAAGAAAAAGTAGCAATTCAAGGTATTCAGGGTTCTTTTCACCATTTGGTGGCGCAGGAATTTTACGGAGAAAAGGTAGAAGTTCTGGAATGTATGTCTTTTCACGAATTGGTAAGAAGCCTGGTTTCCGGAGAATCGCAGGAAGCGGTAATGGCGATAGAAAATTCAATAGCAGGTTCCATTTTGCCTAATTATGCCTTAATAGACGAGCATCATTTAAAGATAGTTGGAGAACATTATATGCCTATTAATATGAATTTAATGGCAGTTCAGGGACAAAGTATCGAAAATATAAAGAAGGTTTATTCCCATCCCATGGCTTTATTGCAGTGTAAAGAATTTTTTGAAAGTTATCCGCATATAAAATTAATTGAAGATACCGATACTGCTGAGGTTGCGAGGAGAATTTCTCAAAAAGGATCAGTTGGTGTCGCTGCTTTGGCCAGTACTGCTGCAGCACAAATTTTCGGTTTAGAAATACTGGCAGAAAGCATTCATACCAAAAAAAGCAATGCCACAAGGTTTTTGATCTTAAGCATGAAAAAAAGAGAGCCAAACGGGGTAAAAATAGACAAAGCATCTTTGAAATTTGAATTGGAAAGCCGTCGCGGAAGCTTGGTTTCTGTATTGAATATTTTGAGGGATTACAACCTGGATATGACCAAGATCCAGTCTATGCCAATAATTGAAACTCCATGGAAATATTCATTTTTTGTGGATGTAATTTTTGAGGATTATGAGGAGTTTCAAAAAGCCCTTGAAATTCTTGAAGTCATGACAGAACAACTAAAAGTTTTAGGAACATATAAAAATAGCTTATAATGATTCAGGCCAACAGATTAAACCAGGTGAGTGAATACTACTTTTCCACAAAATTGGGAGAAGTTCGCGCTCTGGAAGCACAGGGAAAAGATATTGTCAATCTTGGAATTGGAAGCCCTGATTTGCCTCCGCCACCACAGGTTATTGAGGCATTAAACCGGGCACTTGTCAATCCGGGGGCTCATCAATACCAGCCTTATAAAGGAACCGGCGAATTCAGGAATGCCATCAAGGAATTCTACAAGAATCATTATCAGGTCGATCTAAACCAAGAAACCGAAATTTTACCCCTTATGGGCAGTAAAGAAGGGATAACCCATATTTCCCTTGCTTTTTTAAATGAAGGGGATGAGGTTTTAATTCCAAATCCGGGATATCCTACCTATTCTTCAGTAACTAAATTAGTAGGTGCAGAAGCGGTTTTTTACGATTTAAATGAAGCCGGGAATTGGCTGCCAGATTTGAAAGAACTGGCAAAAACCGATTTGAGCAAGGTGAAACTGATGTGGGTGAATTATCCGCATATGCCTACCGGAGCTTCAGCAACTGATTCCGTTTTTCAGGACCTGGTGGATTTTGGAAAAAAACACCAGATCTTAATTGTAAACGACAATCCCTATAGTTTTATTCTGAATGAAGATCCGAAGAGTATTTTAAAGGCTGAAGGGGCCAAAGAGGTGGTCATGGAATTAAATTCATTGAGCAAAACCTTTAATATGGCCGGTTGGCGGGTGGGAATGCTTTGTGGAAGTGAACAACATTTAAAAACCGTTTTAAAGGTAAAAACCAATCTGGACAGCGGAATGTTTTATCCAATCCAGGCTGGCGCTGCCGCGGCTTTGCATTTGCCAAACCAATGGTTTACCTCTCAAAATGATATTTACACATCCAGAAAAGAAAGGATTCTGGAACTGGCCGAAGCTTTGGAATGCACTCCGGCAAAAAAACAAAAAGGATTATTCATTTGGGCAAAGGTTCCCGAATGGTCAAACTCAGAAGGATTTGTAGATTATGTGTTACACAAATACAGCATCTTCATAGCGCCGGGCTTTATTTTTGGAAGTCAGGGAGAAGGATTTGTAAGGTTTTCATTATGTGAAACAACAGAGAATATTGAACGTGCAATAAAACGAATAAAACCATGAATGTTCACATAATAGGCATAGGATTAATAGGAGGTTCTTTTGCTATAGATATTAAATCAGCATTTACCAACGCAAAGATCTTTGGGATCGATGCAAACCAGGAGCATTTAAAAAAAGCGAAATCCCTTGGATTGATAGATTGTATATCGACAATTGAAGAGATTGAAAGTGCCGATGTTGTGATTGTCGCAATTCCTGTTGATGTAAACATTAAAGTGGTGGGACAGGTTTTGGATAAAGTAAAGGACGATTGCTTGGTAATTGATACAGGTTCTACCAAATCAGGGCTTTGCCTGGCTCTGGAAAACCATCCTAAAAGAAGAAATTTTCTGGCTGCTCATCCCATATCCGGAACCGAATTCTCAGGACCTGAGGCTGCACAGCCCGATCTGTACAGAAATAAAACCATGATAATTTGTGAGGTGGAAAAAACAGCCTTTAAATTGCAGGAAAAGGCCCTGGAAATTTTTAAGCTTTTGGGGATGCGCATCCGATATATGGATGCAAAATCACACGATAAACATATTGCTTATGTTTCGCATTTGTCGCATATAAGCTCGTTTATGCTTGGAAAAACCGTTCTGGAAAAAGAAAAAAACGAGCGGGATATTTTTGATCTTGCAGGCAGCGGATTTGCCTCAACAGTGAGGCTTGCAAAAAGTTCCCCGGCAATGTGGTCTCCCATATTTGAACAAAACA
>JBBRGD010000234.1:0-4117 GCA_038241065.1 Flavobacteriales bacterium | reverse complement strand
GAATGGTAGCCGTTGAAAGCTGAAGAGGCTGATTGCTTTTTAAAACCGCTGATGCCAAAATTCCGCCCAAAATAGCACCCAACAAAAACAGGAGGTTCCAAACCTGACTCCGCCAGTGGAAATCAAAAAATCTGACTCCTTTACCTGCACCAGCTATACTACATAAGGTTTTTAAGTTTGATGAAACCCCAAATGATTTTCCATAATATAAAAGTAATACCATAATAAAAGCTATGGCTGCGCCTGAGGTGTACCAAGGCCAGGGCTGTTTGAGTAGTTCGAGCATGTTGTATCAATTAAAAAATAAACAGAGAATTAATGTAAAATAAGGAACTGCGAATAGCTATAAGTTTTCAGTGTTATTTTCTTTTAATGTTTGTATTGTCATTTCATACAAAGTACTTCAACAATAATATAAATCCCCATAATAAGTACAAACCAACCGAACCCTTTTTTAAGTTTTTGGCTATTAATTCTTTTATTCATTACCCCTCCGATAACTATTCCGCCTATAGCAATGGCAGTAATTTTAAGTAAGAATATCCAGTCGATAGTAAAATGGCCTAAATCACCGGTAAAGCCAATTAGTGAATTGAGGGCGATAATTAGCAGTGAAGTTCCCACGGCTTTTTTCATCGGAAGGCCTACAAACAGCACCAGGGTTGGGATCAATAGAAATCCGCCACCGGCACCTAATAAACCTGTAGCTATTCCTATTGCTACCCCATATAGCAGAAGTTTTGGAAGGTTCATTTTTTTACCGCCCCCAACTTCGGGTTCTTCGTCATTGGCGTTTTTAATCATAGCTACAGAAGCTGCTATCATCAAAATCGCGAACAGCACCATTGTTAAAATATTTTCTGTGATAGTAAACTTGCCGATAGTTATGATATTTTGTGGAATAGATGGGATGAGAAATTTGCGGATGAGAAAAACAGTGGTGATTGATGACAGCCCAAAAAGCAACGCTGTTTTAATGCTTACCAATCCTTTTTTGTAATTACTTAACGCACCAACAAGACTGGTAGCGCCAACAATAAAAAGGGAATAAGAGGTGGATAGCAGTGGGCTTATCCCAAATAAATAAACCAAAACAGGAACCGTGAGAATGGAACCGCCGCCGCCTATAAGTCCAAGCGAAACACCAATTAATGCTGAAGCGATATATGCAAAAATCTCCATTTCTATATTTGTGATACAAAGGTGAAGACTTTAAACCCCCGTAACTGTGACTTATGTCACACCGCCATTATTTTAACCACTCTATAAAATTACGGTGCAAGATCAGGTCGCCTTTTTGTTCCATTTTTTTTAGCAAACGTGAAATTACTTCACGGGAAGAATTCAGGTCAGCGGCAATTTCATTGTGCGTGATTCGTAATTCGCGTGCTTGAAGTTTTTCATATTGATTTCTTAAATAAAAATCCAATCGTTCATCCATTCCTTTAAAGGCAATATGATCAATCACCACCAGTAATTCTTCAAATCTTGAGCGGTAAGTTTCCAGTACAAAATAATACCAGGTTTTATAATTCCGCATCATATCGTCCATCAGCTCTATTGGAAAGGTGATTACCTTGGTTTTCTCTATGGCTTTAGCCATAATTTCGCTGGATTCTTTTTTTGCTGCACATATCATGGAAAGTGCACATGCGCTGCCCGGTTCAATATAATACATAAAAAACTCTCCACCCTCAGGTCCTTCGCGGTAAAGTTTTATCCTTCCTTCTACTACCAGCATCGTAGAGCGGAAATACTGTCCGGTAGTCATCAGCATTTCACCCGGCTCGAACTCTTTTATCGAAGCAATTTGTTCAATTTTATCTATTAGAGCTGGTTCAAAATTTTTAAAATTATTTTTGAGAAAGTCTTTAATCATTCGTATTTGATTTGCATAACCTAAACGGTATATCAATAAATTTATTAACTACGCCAGTCCGATTTCCGAGGCAAGATATACATCCTGTAAAGCATTTAATAACTTAACGCCTTCTTCAAACGGGCGTTGGAATGCACGACGACCTAAAATTAAACCTGTTCCTCCAGCTCTTTTATTTATTACCGCACTTTTTACAGACTCAGCCAGATCACAATCGCCCTTTGATTCTCCACCAGAGTTGATTAATCCGGCTCTGCCCATATAGCAATTGAGCACCTGGTACCTGCACAGGTCTATTGGATGGTCGGATGCTAATTCAGAATACATTTTTGGATCGCTTTTAGAAAAATTAATGGCCGTAAATCCACCATTATTCTCCGGCATTTTTTGTTTGATGATGTCAGCCTGAATGGTTACTCCTAAATGATTTGCCTGTCCGGTGATATCAGCAGAAACTTCATAATTAATGTCATCTTTCTTAAATCCGTTGTTTCGTGTGTAACACCATAAAATACAGGCCATCCCTAATTCATGTGCCCTTTCAAAAGCCTGCGATACTTCTACAATCTGGCGGCTTGAATTTTCAGACCCAAAGTAGATTGTAGCTCCAACCGCAACCGCACCTAAATTCCAGGCATCTTCCACGCTGCCAAACATAATTTGATCGTGTTTGGTGGGATAAGTAAGCAGCTCGTTATGATTGATTTTTACGATGAACGGGATTTTATGAGCATATTTCCTTGACATCATCGCAAGATTGCCAAACGTAGTTGCCACTGCATTACAGCCTCCTTCAATGGCTAGCTTTATAATATTCTCGGGATCGAAGTACATGGGGTTCTTTGCAAATGAAGCACCGGCCGTATGTTCAATTCCCTGATCTATTGGCAAAATGGATACATATCCGGTTCCCGACAGCCGGCCGTGATTATAAATGGCCGACAGGCTTCGTAGTACTTGGACGTTCCGGTTGCTTTGAACAAAAATTCGATCTATAAAATCCGGGGATGGAGCATGTAAAAGAGTTTTTGAAACTTTACTTTCGTGATTTAACAGATACTCAGCGTCAGTGGCCAAATAGTTTAGGGTTTGTTGATAGCTCATAGGTTTTTAGTGTGGATAGATTTTAATTAAAATACCTCAGTTTTATAAATCTTGTTTAATGTTTTTCAATACAACAACAATACTCAATTAAAATTAGGAAAATTCTGATGTTTCATAATTTTAAATTAATTTCATTTATTGAAATATCCGGCTTATATTTGGGATAATGATAGTCGTTATCAAAAGAACGCTTGTAGTATATGCTCAAAAGAATCCCGCGGCAGCGGCCTGATTAAATAATTGGTACAACATCACTAAGGAAGCCGATTGGAATAAATTAGCGGATATTAAGAAGGTATTTAATCATGTGGATTATGTTGGTAATGATAGATATGTATTTAATATTAAAGGGAATGATTTCAGATTAGTGGTGATGATATTTTTTAACAAGCGCACCTTGTTTATTCGTTTCATTGGCACTCATAGCGAATATGATAAAATTGACTGTTCAACTATTTAAAAAAAATGATAGATAAGATAAGAAATGAAGTTCAGTACAATCAGGTAATGGCTTTAATTGAGAAATTCATAATACAAGCAACAGAAGGAGGAGGTTTTAATTCTTTATCCGAATCAAACACGGAAGAATTAAGCAAACTCAGCCTATTGGCCGAACAATATGAAGATACTGTTTTAAAAATAATGCCCCTACCTGTTACCATTAATACGGTTGTGCAGCATAAAATAAAAGAGCTAAACTTAACACAGGCTAAACTTGCAGATTTGCTTGGAATTGGAACTTCCAAACTATCTCAAATTTTAACCGGTAAACGCGAACCTGACGTTTCTTTTTTAAAAGCTGTTCATAATAAATTAGGTATAAGCGGTGACTTTTTGTTAGAGAGCGTTTAAAATGAAAAGGCTCCGTTGAACATTTAACGAACGTTTCACTCAGCTTTTCTTGACCTTCAACATACTGGCATTAATAGCCACAATAACTGTACTTAAACTCATTAAAACTGCCCCGGCAGCCGGACTTAATAAAATCCCCTGATTATAAAGAACACCGGCTGCTAACGGTAACGCAATCACATTATACCCTGTAGCCCAAGCCAAATTCTGTATCATTTTACGGTACGTTGCTTTGCCGAATAAAATCAAATTAACCACATCATTCGGGTTGCTGTTTACTAG
>JBBRGD010000233.1:0-4140 GCA_038241065.1 Flavobacteriales bacterium | reverse complement strand
ATTGTTATTCCGGTCGATTGTCTTTATCCGAAAAGGGGTATCGGCCACGACTTTTAAATAAAAAGAACCATCTTCCTCAACATCAACTATTCCCAGTGAAGAATCAATTCCCATCACCTCTATTTTAACTGCTTTTGAAGTTGAGGCGTTATTTTCTGTTGGTTGAATATCAGTGAAATTGATATCCTGACAAAAGAGCGATCCAGTCTTTATGGCCAAATCCACTTCACTTGGTAATTTTTTAGGCCTCTCATGTTTTTCAACTGCAACAGCTTCCAATACATTGAAGTTCTCACCCTTATAAATAGCCTTACCAAGTGTTTTATTTTCCGCATCAAACTCATACAGTGCATAACGTTCAGTATTTGATGAACGATAGGACACCAATAGCTTGCCCGACTGCAGTGGGCTAATCGCATAAAAATCGCCTTTAATGCCAGACGATAAACTAATCCTGCTATGCAGAGGTCGGCTATAATTAATAGAAATTATATTTCCTCCTTCTTCATTGCTTTCAGGTGTTTCAATAAAGACAATTTGACCATTTTTTGTTTCCCACCCACGGCTATGTATATCACTTCCTTTTAAACCTTGATAAAACAATTCTTCTTTGCTACCGTCAGGTCTTAAAACCATTAACATTCCATCTCTCTGATCAGGATAAAGCTGTCTGCTTATGGTCAATATCCGGCCATCTTGCAAAACTGTTGATGCAAAATATGCATGTGGATTATATGTAATTTGACTGATTTTAGATCCATCGAGATTGCAAGTAAAGAGAGAATGCCCTGTTTTTAAGGTTTTATTCGAAGTGAATTTGCTAAACATCAAACGTCCATTTGGTAGATAAGTAGGATCAATACAATTTTCTGTTAAAGACGTGACCTGCCTTACTTTTAAATTTTCTAAATTCATTTCCCATATCTGCCATATATCGTTTTTCTCCTTTTGTGCAGCAAAGAGCATCTGTTCGCCATCGTATGAAATTTGTGGTGCGCAAGCCGAAAAGAAACCCTCGGAAAGCAATTTTGGAGATTCTCCCTCTTTTTCAGGATCCAAAGCCATAATTTGGGATTCAGCAATATATCGCCAGGAATCCCCTGTTATATAGTTAATATCATGCAAATCTCCTGCAACTTGGGTAAATACAATAGTACCTTCCTTTAATCTATTATTACAAGATGAAAAAAAGCTGATGAAACAACTTATGATTATTAGGAAACCTATATTTGATTTTTTTCTATTCATTAATAACTTATAAAGGTTCTTTGACCATAAGAATCTGATTGGCTTTAATATTCTCCAATACCTGAAATTTACCTGACGGCCATTTTATCTCTATTCTTTCAACAATATCATTCTTCATAAGTCCAAAATGTATTCTTGGGTCATTTTGCGAAAGGTAACCGGTTGTGCTTTTTTTCTGGGAAGTTTGCACTTTGCCATTTGCAGTTAGTTTAATTCTGGAACCTATCCCATCCCTGTTGCTAGTTTGGCCAACCAAATTTAAAGTAAGCCAGTTATTTTGATTCCCTTTATTATTTCTTAAAAACATACTCTGGCTATTCAAATTCACAATAAAGATGTCCATGTCGCCATCGTTGTCATAATCACCTAAACATGCGCCACGACCAACATACTCTTCCCGAAAGTATTCGCCTCTTTCAACAGACACATCCTTGAATTTTCCATTTCCAAGATTTTCAAACAATTGATCTTCTTGTCCATACAAGTGCTTCAGCTCTCCATTTGTTTTAAAAATATCTGAATACCCATTATTGTCATAATCAAGAAACGAAGAAGTCCATCCAACAAACTGTCCGGATGCTACAGCAATCCCTGAATTATACGAATTATCGCGAAAAAGTCCGTCTCCCAAGTTCTCATAAAGAGAACAGTAATTGTCGTCAGAAACAAACATATCAAGCAGTCCATCTCCACTATAATCGGCAAAATCCACAGACATGCTTACAGTTGCTTCCCCGGCCTGACTGAATCCGGTACCAGACATGATGGCTCTGTCACTAAATCCCTTTCCCTCGTTGTTATGCCATAGATAATTTATGGTATGATCGTTAGCCACATAAATATCAATGAAACCATCATCATCATAATCTGCGGCGCCAACACCCATTGCTCTACCGTCAACATCAATAATTCCCATTTTTTTTGTTACATCCTCAAAAGTGCCATCCCCTTTATTGTGGTATAAAATATCTGTTTGGCTATCATAGGCCAATGGCCCCGGAAACCCATCTGGAGTATAGTAATATTTATATTCAGGATTAAAATTGAGATAATTTCCCACATAAAGATCCAGCAGCCCGTCATTATCAAAATCTAACCATGCTACACCTACACTGCACTCTTTTCCACCACCCACTTTGGCGTGCTTGGTAACATCGGTAAAAGTGCCATTGCCATTATTTTTATAAAGCAAGTTGGATCCGTAGTTGCTTACATATATATCTGGGTATCCATCATTATTGAAGTCGCCAACCGTAACGCCCATGCTATAACTTGGGCCTCCAATTCCAGCTTTTTTTGTTACATCCTCAAAAGTGCCATCCTGAAGGTTGCGATAAAGATGATTCTCAGTTAATTTTTCCGGTTTTTCACTTTTACTGAATCCTTCAATCCATGTTCCGTTACATGTGTAAATATCAATATAACCATCTTGGTCATAATCAAGAAAAGCAGCACCGCCTCCAACTGATTCCACAATATTTTTCAAATGATCGGTACCAATGGAATGTGTGAAATCCAATCCGATTTTTGACCCGATCTCCTGAAAAAAATCATCATTCGCCACGGGAGGTGTGTGAATCGATTGATGCTGTGAATTAGATGAAGATTTATTTTTCAAATTACATCCGGAAATGAATAGAGATAATACAAAAAGAGATATAAAATTCTTGTATCTGTTTGAATTGCTGAAATAATTCTTTTTCATATACGTGTTACAATTTTTCTTCTTTGAACTTGCTTTAACCGAAATAGATTGTTAGAATTTTAATTATTCTAGGGTATTAAATGTTTAAATATATCAATTGAAATTAGCTATATTATGTTTTTCGTTAATGTTGACCTTTCATTAACAACTCATTAATCTTTCATTAACCTTTTATGTTAATTTTAGTAATATCAATAAATTTTTTTCGATTTGTAATTTAAAAAAAGCATAAATAATCTGAGACTTAGAATAGGCGTCTATAAAATATTTTGTGTTTAGCCCATTTTTAAAAAAGGAATTTTAATACATTTACCGAACACATAAACAATACTGAAAGCACAAATATAATAGTCCGTTCTCAGCCTAGTTTCACTGCACTAAATATTTGTTACCTTGGTATAAACCGTTTAATTTACAATAAATGAAATATATTGTAATTGTATTTATTCTTATTTTAAGCACACTTATTGGTTGTAAACTAGATACTAAAAATAATGTCCAGCAAAATTTAGAGAAATCCGAAATACTTACAAAATTAGACGCCTTAGTAATAGTTTCCGAAATATATGATACCTACAAAAATTCAGAAGATTTTTTAATAAAGGGTCTTTTTTATCCCGCTAATTTTTTAAGCCAAGATTTTAAATTAAGGGGAGAAGCAGGGCAATCATTTTCATCTTTTAATGTTTCGCCGGATTATGACATCTTAAATAATTTTTGGTCACAATCCTACGAAGGAATTGTAAAAACCAACATTGCCATTAAAGTTGTGGATGATATGTTGGGCGAAAAAATAATTTCATTAGAGCTGGCTAATCGTTTAAAAGCGGAGTGCTATTTTAACAGGGGATTATTTTATTTTTTTCTGGCTTCAAATTTTGGCAATGTGCCTTTGGCAATTGAAATTATGGAAACAGAATCTATAAAAACCAGTAACGCTTCCCAAAATGAGGTGTTTAATTGGGTAGTCCAAGATTTAACAAAAGCAATTGCCTATTTGCCTTATGCCTATAATTCAAAATCGGATGATGGCAGGGCAACAAAAGGTGCCGCTCTGGCTTATTTGGGTGAATCTTATATGTGGCTTGGGCAGTATGAAAATGCTATTGCAACTTTTAATAAATTAGAGGGCCATTATGAATTAATGCCAAATTTTTTAGATATCCATGCTTTCGAATATCAAAATA
>JBBRGD010000232.1:0-4142 GCA_038241065.1 Flavobacteriales bacterium | reverse complement strand
GGAAATCGCTTCTTCTTCTTCTTCTAAAGAGTCATCTATCGCTAAATTTTTACAGTTTAGAGATAAAAAACATAAAAAGAGAATTATTAATTGCTTTGATTGCATAATTCGGAAGTTATATTCAGTAAGATTATTATTGGTTTTAAGCCAGGTTTTGATTTTTTTTTGGAAAAATTTAGTTAAAAAATCGCAGAACCTTGTAGGGGAGGAATGCTTTGAGATTTCAATTTATTAAAAAAAGGGGAGGTAAGATGCCTTAAAAAAATAAACTTTGTTTTTACAAACAAAAAAAACGCCTCCCAAATAAATGAGAGGCGTTTGTTTTAATGCTGTAGTTCCTTATTCAAGTACTTCCCCGTTTTTATCGTGAAAGTGATATTCCATGTACGTGTAAGCGTCTCTTGGTACTATTTTTACCCAGCGTTTATGGTCTAGAAACCATTGTGAGCGGGGTGAAGGAAAGCCTCTGGTTAAAAAGGCTGCAATAAATGGGTGTGCGCTAAGGGTGATCTTTTTATGATTTTTCTTGATCAATCTTTCAAGATCAGATTTTATCTTATCAATTACAATGATAGGAGCTTCAATCTCCCCGGTTCCATCTCCATCGGGGTTAACCTCCCGGGTTTCAATATTGGTTTCGGGCCTTACGCGTTGCCTGGTAATCTGGATTAAACCAAACTTACTTGGAGGCAGAATTTTGTGTTTAGCGCGATCATCGCTCATTTCTTCTCTAAGGTGGTCGAATAGGGCTTTCCTGTTCTCAGGTTTGGCCATGTCTATAAAGTCTATCACAATAATACCTCCCATATCGCGTAAACGCAACTGGCGGGCAATTTCTGTGGCACTTATTAGGTTGACCTCTAATGCAGTATCTTCCTGGTTTTTAGCCTTATTGGACCTGTTACCACTGTTTACGTCTATTACGTGCATGGCTTCTGTATGCTCAATAATGAGATAAGCGCCTTTGCTCATAGACACGGTGCGGCCAAAGGAAGTTTTTATTTGTCTTTCGATACCAAATTTTTCAAAAACGGGAACGTTCGAGTTATACAATTTTACTATGGATTCTTTATTCGGGGCAATCTCTGCCACGTAATCCTTAATCTGGGAATAAAGCGTTTCATCATCAACCCAAATGGAGGTAAAGGTATCATTAAAAATGTCTCTTAAAATAGACGATGCCCTGTTTAATTCTCCAAGGACTTTGGAAGGATGAGGTGCTTTATATAATTTTTTACACATTGCTGTCCAGCGACCTACTAAATTTTCGAGGTCCCGGTCCAGTTCAGCTACTTTTTTGCCTTCTGCTACTGTGCGTACTATGACACCAAAATTCTTAGGTTTGATGCTTTTTACCAGTCTTTTTAGTCTGTCCTTTTCTTCTTTGCTTTCAATTTTTTGAGAAACCGAAACACGGTTTGAAAAGGGAACCAGAACTATATAACGGCCCGGTAAGGAAAGTTCTGAGCTTATCCTTGGACCCTTGGTAGAGATGGGTTCTTTCATCACCTGTACCAGTAGCGATTGATTTGCTTTAAGGACGTCTACCATAGTACCGTCCTTATCAATGTCATTTTCAAAAGTAAAATTCTGTAAAGAATAATCTTTTAATTTACCTGTGCTTACACGCTTTATGAATTTCAACAAGGAAGGAACCTGGGGGCCAAGATCGTGATAGTGTAAAAAACCATCTTTTGTATAGCCTACATTTACAAATGCGGCATTTAATCCCGGCAAAGCTTTTCTTATTTTGGCAATAAATATGTCACCAACGGCAAAATTGCTGTCGTCTTCTTCCTTGTTTAGTTCAACTAGTTTTCCATCTTTTAATAAGGCAAAATCTATAGCAGAGGAACCTGATCTGATAATCAATTCTTTGTCCACTTTTTTAGATTTTTATCCCGCCCTAAAATTTAGGGATCCGGGATGGATTAAACATAATTTTTTCACAGGGTTTTTAATCCTGAAGAAACCTGGCCCAAAATAATTTATAAACCGGTTTCAATTTCAATGAACTTTTTTTACCTAAAAAAAGTAGTGAGAACACTACTTTTTCTTATGGCGGTTTGCTCTGCTTCTTTTCTTGCGTTTGTGCGTTGCTACTTTATGTCTTTTTCTCTTTTTTCCACTTGGCATAGTGTTACATTTATTAGATTAATAATTTATTTTCTTCACTCCTTTAAAAGGAATCGTGTTTTACTTAATTTCAACATTACTTTTTACACCATCAACAAATATTCTGGCAGGTTTAAAGGCCGGGATGTTGTGAGCAGGAATTTTTATAGTGGTGTTTTTTGAAATATTTCTTCCGGTTTTTTCGGCTCTTGTTTTAATTACAAAGCTTCCAAAACCTCTTAAATAAACATTATCTCCGCTTTCTAGAGAAGTCTTTACTTCTTCCATAAATGTTTCAACAGTGGCTTGAACATCACCTTTCTCCATTCCTAATTTCTCCGAAATCTTGGCTACAATATCTGCTTTTGTCATTTCTGTGGTATTTATTATTTTATATTGGGGTTGTTAATTTTCAAGGGGCAAATATAGTAATTAAATCTCCAATATTCATTCCTAATTCATTAAATAGTAACCAAATAAAGATTTATCATTGCATTCAAACATCAACAAATTTGGTATTTCATAAAACACTGACTAATTGGTACTTGAAGAATAAACGCGATTTGCCATGGCGAAATTCCTCGGATCCTTATTGTATCTGGCTGAGCGAAATTATGCTCCAACAAACCCGTATTGATCAGGGCTTGCCATATTATTTGAAGTTTATTAAGGCTTTTCCTACCGTTTTTGATCTTGCAGAGGCTTCACAGGAAACTGTTTTAAAACTTTGGCAAGGACTTGGTTATTACTCCCGGGCAAGAAATTTACATGAAACCGCCCAACATGTTGCTTTTCACTTAAATGGACAATTTCCAGCGACTTATAAAGAATTGTTACTATTAAAAGGGGTGGGAGATTATACCGCCAGTGCAATAGCCTCTATTTGTTATGATGAACCGGTTGCTGTTGTAGACGGAAATGTTTACAGGGTTCTTGCAAGGTATTTTGAGATTGATACTCCTATTAATAGTACTGGTGGAATAAATGAATTTAAAGATCTGGCCATGGAACTGCTGGATACCGGAAATCCTGGGATTTACAATCAGGCGGTGATGGAATTTGGCGCATTGCATTGCAAGCCTCAACTTCCGCTCTGTGAAACCTGTCCTATATCTCAAGGCTGCCTCTCCCTAAAAAATAAAAGTATAGGAGAATTACCGGTGAAGCTTAAAAAAGCTAAGATCAAAAAAAGATATTTCAACTATTTGGTTTTCCTTTCTGAAGAAAATAGAACAATTATAGAGCAGCGCTCCGGTAAAGGAATTTGGGAAGGTTTATATCAATTTCCGCTGTTGGAAACAGATGTTCTGGTAAGTGCTGAAAAATTGATGTTTGATGAAAAATTTGTGCAACTTATAGGCAAAGGAATTCAGCAGATTAGGTTATATAATGAAACTCCAATTGTACATAAACTGTCGCATCAGCATATTTACACCCGATTTTGGGTAGTAGATAAAAAGGATTTGCCCAAAGAGTCCATTCCGGTTGAGAAACTTCATGAATACCCGGTTCCGGTGCTAATAGCCAATTTTTTAAACGAGTACAATTTTGAACAATATTAAGGCCGAAGTATAATTTTGATTTTTGAAATTACCGAAATTTCTAAATTACCGAAATTTCAATATGTCAAACCAAATAATTTTCTTTATTTTTAGACTGACTATTAACCAAATTGCAATAAATTTGCGGTTTAAATTTTACTATTATAATGACAGGAACACTTAACAAAGTAATGTTGATAGGGCATACCGGAGACGATGTAAAAATGCATTATTTTGAAGGAGGTGGTGCCATTGGTCGTTTTCCATTGGCTACCAATGAAGTTTATACTAATAAATCTACAGGACAAAAAGTAGAAAACACCGAATGGCACAATATTGTAGTTCGAAATAAGGCTGCAGAGATTTGTGAAAAATACCTTAAAAAAGGAGATAAGGTTTATGTTGAAGGAAGAATAAAAAGCAGGAAATGGACAGATGATAAAGGTGTGGAACGCTATTCAGTTGAGATCCAATGCACAGATTTCA
>JBBRGD010000231.1:0-4170 GCA_038241065.1 Flavobacteriales bacterium | reverse complement strand
TTTTTAAATGAAAGCGCCGATTTATTGTTTCACTATTTAATTCTGCTTCAGGCAAAGGGATTTACTTTAAAGGATATCGTAAAAGTTCTAGAAGAAAGGCATTAAACTATTCCTTTCATTCCCCAAATTTCCCGGCCTCAGAAAAATTTAAATATTCGAATTTTGTCTAACCGAAAGGCTGTTTGCCGGTTGGCCACTAGGAGGAAGGGTCTGTTTGTGCCGGTATTTCGCTTTATCGATTTTTTATATTCTTCGCACGGATTATAATTAATTTTAAGTAATTAAAATTGACTTTACTTGTCAGTTTTATTTCTGACATAGATCAGTTTAAAGCGGCCGACTTGATTTTCACGTGAGTCCACATCAAACTTATCTATGGAACTGATCATAGGAGTCAGTTTTTGAAACCCATAGTTCCGGGAGTCAAAATTGGGTTGTTTCTTTTGAAGCAATCCGCCAACATCTCCAAGAAATGCCCATCCGTCTTCATCAGCAACATCAGAAATGGTGCTTGCGATCAATTTGATCACTTTAGGGGTAATTTTATCTAGATTGTCCTTTTTTGCTGGTTTTCCTTTTACAACTTCAGTTTCCTGCTCTTTGGATACATCCTTCAGAATTTCGATATAAATGAATTTATCACAGGCCACAATAAAAGGTCTGGGGGTTTTCTTTTCTCCAATCCCGATCACTTTCATCCCTGCTTCGCGCAAACGGGTGGCCAAACGCGTAAAATCACTGTCGCTGGAAACCAGGCAAAACCCCTGAACTTTCTGGGAGTATAAAATATCCATTGCATCTATGATCATCGCAGAGTCGGTAGCGTTTTTACCGGTAGTATATCCGTATTGTTGCATAGGGTTAATCGCATTTTCCAACAACACACTTTTCCATTTTCCAAGTTGCGGTTTTGTCCAATCCCCGTAAATACGTTTTATTGTTGGATTTCCGTATTTAGCGATTTCCTCCATCATTTCTCTTACGTATGCTGAAGGAATATTATCTCCATCTATTAATACAGCCAAATTATTTTCCATTGTTATAAATTTTATGAAGCTAAGTTAGCTTTTTTAATAAACACGTTCGTCTGATTAAATAAAAAAAACGTCAGGCAGAATTTCTTTCCACCTGACGAATTTTTTTTCATTTCAGAAATGATCTGAACTTTTGATCTTATTTAACTAAACCTATAAAGGGCGTTCATTTTCGAACTTTTTTCCGGCATTGCTTCGGGTTCAATCAAAAACACGTCACCACCATGTTCAATTACAGCTTTGGCCGCCAGGTTCATTAGGGAAGTGTTTTTTGATGTTTGACCATCCTGAATTTCCACTGCCATTTTCTCTTCATTATAAGTTCCCCAGATATCCTCTTTGTTCGCCAGGAAAAGAGTATCAACTTTTCCCTGAATTATGGCAGGAATGATATCATGAACAGAGGCAGAAGACTTAACAGTTTGATTTAAATCTTCGAATTTTTTAAGTTTTTCTCTTTTGGTTTTTTCAAAATAAGGCTCAATAATTTTCAATGCCTTTTCATGCAAGTCCAACATATCCATATTAGCCGGGTTTCCAACAGTCTCCTCCCCATATAAAAATTGATAAGTATTGGCTTCCTTATAAATTGGAAAAAAGGAATCCTGGCAGGCGATCACTAGAGGAGATTTTTTATTGTGTAGCACAGTTCCCAGGCCTTCGTCTATTGCCCTGAAGTATCTGAAAATTTCGCTTTTCTTATTGTTGTCAGCGCCTCCGTGACCGTGATACCCTGTATTTCCCTCGCTTTGTTGCTGTGGCCTTTGTTGAAGGGCCTTTTCTTTAAAATCAAATCCAACACGTTCCTGCAATCTGGTTGGGATAAGATCTTCTACATACACCAAGCCAATACTGTGTTGGGTCGATTCATATAAGGCGACGTCTTCCAATTGTAATGAAAGGAGATAAAACCTTCCATCTTCATTGAGAATGGGTACAAGGGGTTTAATGTAAAATTCCCTGGAGATATAATGATATTCCTCAAAATTGATGGGAAGAGTATATTTATCAAAAAAACCTTCAGCAGAAAAAACAGCTAAACCATCAGATTGGTGACGCCAAAAATCCTGATCCTGCAATAATTCTTCAATTGGTTTTCCAATATTTTTTATCTTTTCAGACGAAACACCTTTTTTTTCAAGTTGCTTCTTGATCTCATTCCATTTCGATTTCAGATTGATCCGGTTTTTTCCCTCCAAAACCTCATGTCCGGCACGTTGGGTTGGAATAAATATCGAAACACAAACCTCATTTGTAAATTGTGACAATTTACCAAACTCCTGTTGACTCATTAATTCCATGACGTCTTTTTTTCTAGTTATTAATGTATCAATTTAAGCCTAATTGCCTTAAAATCAAAGGATATATGGCTTGTAGAGTGCTAAATATTTCTTAATAAACAGGAAACTAAACAGTACTTAAAGTCTAAAGTATTGATATTAAAAAGGAAAAAATGAACTGGACTGATTTATTAACCTTTAAATAATCGAACATGATTATAGATTAAAACCAATAATTTTGAAAGATAAGAAAGAGATCATCTTGTAGGGATGTGAAGTTAAAAATCATCAAAGAAGTTAAAATTAATTCAATTCTTCAAATGGTTCAATATGAATCAAGACATCTGCAATTTCAGGCAATTTAGACAACAACCGGTCTTTGACCCTATGTGCAATATAATGTCCTTCCTTGACAGTAATTCCTGCATTTACAGCGACGTGTAAATCTACGTGAAAAGTCATGCCGGCCTTACGAACAAGGCATTTTTCAGTTTCCTTCACCCCGGGAACTTTTTTAGTTTCTTTTCGGATATTCTTGATCATATCACCATACATATGTTCATCCATGACTTCTCCCAATGCCGGCCTGAGGATTTTATATGCGTTGTACAAAATAAACCCGGAAGCGAACAGGGCAGCCCAGTCATCTGCAGATTCATAACCTTTTCCCATAAATAAAGCTATGGAAATTCCTATAAAAGCCATCAGGGAAGTTATGGCATCGCTTCTGTGGTGCCAGGCATCTGCCTTAAGCGCGGTGCTTTTTGTTTCATCACTTTTTTTGGAAACTACCCTATAAAAGAATTCCTTAATTACTACAATTACGGCAAGTACAATAAGGGTGTAAGGCTCGGGAATCTCTTGCGGTGATCGGATATGTTCAATGCTTTGGTAAGCGATTACAGTGGCAGAGGCCACCAAAAACACGACAATGGCAAATGTAACCAACGGCTCTGCTTTCCCATGACCATAAGGATGGTTGGCATCCGCGGGTTTATTTGCATATTTCAAACCAAGAAGCACAAAGATGGATGAAAATACATCGGTGGTAGATTCAATTGCATCGGCAATAAGAGCGTAGGAATTCCCAAAAACCCCTGTAATTCCTTTGGCAATAGCAAACAAAGCATTTCCAAGAATACTAAACCAGGTAGTTTTTATCGCTTCTTCAAAATTGGACTTCATAAAAATTTCATTGGATTTTAAGAAAGCCAAAGTTACAAGCTAATCCCATGAAAATTTAACAATCCAGGAAAAAAAACTTTGGAACTAAATCTTGATAATTTTACTTATTTTGAAAATATAAGCACTACCACCAAACTATAAATGCCCGCTCGAACTGCCTTTTGTTTATCCTGATCCAAAGAAGTGGGGATTTTTTCTGAAGAAATAATTCTTCGATACTTTCTTTTATTACAGAATATGAAACCCAATTTTCACCATATTTAGGATCTATGGACCAATCTTGTTTTTTTGGCGCTAAAAATTGAAACCTGCCATAATCGGTTTCCGTAAATTCTTCAGAATGTAACCAAAATCCTAAAATACATTGATGGTTGATATGCTCAAATTCCTTGTTTTTAAGGTTTTTCGGAATAAATAAATTAGCTTTAAAACATACTTCCTGCTGAATTTTCTCAGTCTGGATGTTTAATTCTGAGAGATAAGGCTCGGTTTCAGGTTTATAGAGAAGCGGCAATTGCTTCAGCTTTAATTTTTCAGTTTTCTGAAGCAATGTATCTTTTCGGTTAGGACCGATCCAGCGTTCCAATTCATTCTCAAAAGACGGATCATATACGTAGAATTTGCAAACCAATTCTACATGAAATTGCCGGTTTTTGAGGGTGTCTTCAATT
>JBBRGD010000230.1:0-4177 GCA_038241065.1 Flavobacteriales bacterium | reverse complement strand
AGGCTAAAAAAGCTATCCTTAAGGAAAATGGCATTTACGTAGTGGATTCTCCTGCCGAAATAGGTAAAAAAGTTGCCGAAGTTTTAGTTGGTGTATTAAAGGTTTAAACAAACTGAAATAAAAATTGATAAGATCCTTCTGGATACCTATTTTGAGGTAATATCAGGAGGATTTTTTATTTTACGGCTTGTTGACTTTTATTATATTTGAAAACAGATCAACTTAAATCCAAAATCTGGATTATTTCAAAGAAACTGTTTTTTTTGGGTAATTTGAAAATTTATATTATAGCGGCTTACGTCATTCATTTTTATAACTATTTATCACTGTAATTTAAGAAATAGCAAACATGAAATTATTAGAAGGAAAAAATGCGATTATAACCGGTGGAAGCCGTGGAATAGGAAAAGGAATTGCACAGGTTTTCGCCAAACACGGAGCCAATGTTGCTTTTACCTATTCATCATCTGTAAATGCTGCAAATGAGCTTGAGAAAGAGCTTAGTAGTCTGGGAGTGAAAGCCAAAGGATATCAGTCCAATGCAGCAAATTTTGAGGAAGCTCAGGAATTGGTTAAAAATGTGGCAGAGGATTTTGGTAAAATCGATATTTTGATCAATAATGCCGGGATTACCAAGGATAATCTTTTGATGCGAATGAACGAAGAAGATTTTGATAAGGTAATTGAGGTGAATTTAAAATCGGTTTTTAATATGACCAAAGCCATTCAGCGTATTATGTTGAAACAACGCAACGGAAGCATTATCAATATGAGTTCTGTAGTGGGGGTAAAAGGAAATGCCGGCCAGGCAAATTATGCCGCCTCGAAAGCAGGGATAATTGGGTTTTCAAAATCTATGGCTTTGGAACTTGGTTCTAGAAATATCCGTACCAATGTGATCGCACCAGGTTTTATAGAAACCGAAATGACCGGGAAACTGGATGAAAAAACCGTTCAAGGCTGGAGGGATTCCATTCCATTAAAACGCGGAGGTACCCCGGAAGATATCGCAAATGCCTGTGTTTTTCTTGGGAGTGATCTAAGTAGTTATATCACCGGACAGGTTTTGCACATAAATGGCGGAATGCTTACTTGAGAAAGAAGTTATAAGTATAAAGTTATAAGTTCAAAGTTGTGTGTGCCTAAAGAGCATTGATATTTCATAGACTTTATGGTTTTCTGCTATATTTAGTCTTTGTTCTTTTCTCTTTTTTCTTTTTTTTAACTACTAGCCTCGTACTTAAAATTTTGTACTTTTAGATGATGTCCTTAACAACTGTCTTATTAATAAGCCTCGCCGCCCTTGTCGCGTTGGGGTTTGTTATTTTTAAATATTTCTTAGGAACCAAAAAACGGACTGGAAGTATTTATTTTTTGGCGGCATTAAGATTTGTGAGCATATTTGTTTTATTGCTTTTACTGATCAACCCAAAAATTAAACAACAACAATTTGAGGTTGTAAAGCCACAATTGCTGGTTGCTATAGATCAATCGGCATCAATAGATTATTTGGAAAAAGGAGATAGTGTTAGATTATTTGCCGATTATTTAATCAACCACCCGAAACTTCAGGAGCGATTTTCTATCCAAACTTACGGGTTTGGGAAGGAATTAAGCCGGATTGATTTGGATTCCCTGGCATTTAACAAGCAGCAAACCAATATTTCCAAAGTATTGAATAGTCTGGAAAAATTAAATTCCTCCAATCAAACAACCATTGTTTTGCTATCAGATGGTAACCAAACAGTTGGTGAAGATTTTCAATATTTCACCTCACGGGAAACTTCAGAAATATTTCCTGTGTTGATAGGAGATACAACAGCCCAGACGGACCTTTCCATTTCAAATTTAAATGTCAATAAATACGCTTTCCTAAACAATAAGTTCCCGATAGAGGTAATTGTAAATTATTCAGGAAATACACAGGTACAAAGCAAATTTGAAATCAAATCGGGAAATTCGGTAATGTTTACAAAAACAATCGATTTTAACTCTGAAGATAATTCGGAAATAATAACCACTACTTTAACGGCAAATAAACTGGGAACCTATTTATATGAAGCGCTTATTACTCCATTGACTTCAGAAAAAAACACGATTAACAACAATAGAAAATTCGGCATAGAAGTTATAGATGAAAGGACGTCGGTATTGATACTAACCTCAATATCTCATCCCGATCTTGGAATGTTAAAGAAATCCATAGAAAGTAATGAACAACGACTTGCAAAGATTGAATATATTCAGGATTATAATAAAATAGAATTATATGATTTTCAATTAGTTATAATTTACCAACCAAACAATCAGTTCAAATCAGTTTTTGAAGATATCAGAACTAAAAAACTGAACAGTTTTATTATAACCGGTACCCAAACCGATTGGGGTTTCCTCAATTCAGCACAACAAAATTTCAGTAAAGATCACACCGCACAATCGCAGGAAATATTTCCCATTTACAATGAAAATTATTCGCAATTTCAATTTGAAAACATAGGGTTTGGCCAGTTTCCACCTCTGGATGATGCTTTTGGATCTTTAAAGTTTAAAAATGAAAGCTTAAGTTCTATGCTTTTTCAACAAGTAGAAGGGATCCCAACAAAATTTCCGTTACTGGCTACTTTTCAAAATAATTCTTCAAAACAAGCGGTATTATTCGGCGAAAATATCTGGAAATGGAGAGCTGAATCTTATATGAACAGCGGTTCATTTGATCAATTTGATACATTTATAGGGAAATTGGTTCAATATCTCTCGGCTACCCAAAACCGGGACCGCCTCACTTTTGAGGCTGAAGCCTTTTATCTGGAAAATGAAGAAATCAATATTTCAGCTCAGTATTTTGATCAGAATTATCAGTTTAATCCGGATGGACAATTAATAATGCAGATAAGTAACTTAAGTTCAAATGAGGTAATGGAAATCCAAATGTTGCCAAACAACAACCAATTTAAAGTTCAAATTGAAAGCCTGAAACCCGGTGATTACAGTTTTGAAATCAAAGAACAATCCTCCGGAATTTCAGGAAGTGGGACTTTTTCAATTCTTGGGTTTAACGTAGAACAACAGTTTTCTGGGGCGAATCTTGTCAAACTTCAAAGTCTGGCAAAAAACAATCAGGAAGGGCTTTATTTTCTAAATGATCCGGAACCCATAATAACAGCCTTAATTGCTGATAATCGTTACGTTACAGTACAAAAAAACCATGAAAAAACCCTACATTTGATTTCATGGAAATTTTTACTTGCCTTGCTTGTCTTAAGTCTTAGTACTGAGTGGTTTGGAAGAAAATATTTCGGTTTAATTTAATAATTTTTAATAATTTATTTATGGACAAATTGCCCAAAATTGGTTTACCAATCTTATTTTTAATTGTTGTTTTAATTATTTTAATAGCAAAATCTACAGTTACTATTGATTCCGGAGAAGCCGGAGTTTTATATAAAACCTTTGGTGGAGGTGTTGTGACAGAAGAACCACCTTTAGGAGAAGGCTTTCACGTAGTAGCTCCCTGGAATAAGGTTTATGTTTACGAGGTTCGCCAGCAATCTTTAGATGAAAAAATGCAGGTATTATCTTCTAATGGATTGGAGATAAAATTAGATGCCTCAATTTGGTTTCAACCTTCTTATGAAAGTCTAGGTTTACTTCACCAGGAAAAAGGAGAAAATTATGTGCAGCGAGTATTGCAACCTGCTGTTCGATCTGCAGCCCGTGCTGTGGTAGGACGTTATCAACCAGAGCAATTATATTCGAGTAAAAGAGAGGCTATTCAAAAGGAAATTTTTGATGAAACAAAACTCCTTTTAAAAGATCAGTATGTTCAAATCAATGAGGTTTTGGTAAGGGACGTTTCTTTGCCGGTAACTATCAAGGAAGCTATTGAGCGCAAGTTGCGTCAGGAACAGGAATCTCTGGAATATGTATTTAGGTTGACTAAAGCTGAACAGGAAGCTGAAAGACAAAGAATTGATGCCGAAGGTAAAGCGAATGCAAACAAAATTCTAAGTGCTTCTTTAAATGATCAAATTCTTAGGGAAAAAGGAATTCAAGCCACGTTAGAACTGGCAAAATCTCCTAATGCTAAAGTTGTTGTAATTGGCTCCGGAGACGGGGGAATGCCTTTGATTTTAGGAAATAACTAAATCAGAATACTTATAAATTTGTGAAAAAGCAT
>JBBRGD010000229.1:0-4182 GCA_038241065.1 Flavobacteriales bacterium | reverse complement strand
ATTGTCTGGATCCCTTTTAAAAAATTCCAAATCCCAAAATGTTCATTTGGAGAATGAATCGCATCGCTGTCCAGTCCAAAGCCCATCAGGATGGTTTTGCTCTTCAATTCTTTTTCAAAAAGAGCGACAATAGGGATACTTCCACCGCTGCGTTGGGGAATTGGCGTTTTGCCAAAAGATTCCACATAAGCGTCGTTTGCAGCTTTATATTCTAAAGTGTCTATTGGCGTTACATACGCCTGTCCGCCGTGATGCGGATTCACCTCTACTTTCACTCCTCTTGGCGCGATACTTTCAAAATGCTTTTTAAAGAGTTCGGTAATTTCTTTCCAGTCCTGATCTGGCACCAAACGCATACTTATTTTTGCGTGTGCTTTGCCCGCGATTACGGTTTTTGCTCCTTCCCCGGTATATCCACCCCAAATTCCATTGACATCCAAAGTGGGCCTGATGGAATTACGTTCATTGGTAGAATAGCCTTTTTCGCCATATACATCGTCAAGATCCAGAGCTTTTTTATATTCCTCCAAATCAAAAGGAGCTTCCGCCATTTTTGCGCGTTCCTCTTTACTCAATTCCTCTACTTTATCATAAAAACCGGGAATGGTGATGTGATTATTTTCATCAGTCAGGGAAGCGATCATTTTTGCCAAAACATTGATAGGGTTTGCAACGGCTCCCCCGTATAATCCGCTGTGCAAATCGCGGTTTGGGCCGGTTACCGTTACTTCAACATAGCTCAAGCCGCGCAGGCCTGTGGTAATTGAAGGTGCATCCGGTGCGATCATTCCCGTATCGGAGATCAGGATGACATCATTGGCGAGTTTTTCCCTGTTGCGCTCAATAAACCAACCCAGGCTTTCGCTCCCAACTTCTTCTTCGCCTTCAATCATAAATTTCACGTTGCAGGGCAATTCGCCGGATTTGGTCATATATTCCAACGCTTTCACGTGCATGTACATCTGTCCTTTATCGTCACAGGCGCCACGGGCAAAAATAGCACCTTCGGGATGGACCGCGGTTTTTTTAATAACCGGCTCAAAAGGCGGATTATCCCATAGATCCAATGGATCCGGTGGTTGCACATCGTAATGCCCATAAACCAGAACCGTAGGTAAATTTTTGTCGATTATTTTCTCTCCGTACACAATGGGATTTCCGGGGGTTTCGCAAATTTCGACTATGTCGCAGCCCGCTTCCTCCATTCTTTTTTTAACCGCATCGGCAGTTTTTAAGATGTCCTTTTTATAGGCCGGATCGGCGCTTATGGAAGGGATCCTGAGCAATTCGAACAATTCGGAAACAAACCGGTCCTTATTTTTTTCTACATATTCTTTTACATCTTTCATTTGAAAATTTTTGTTATTTTATATTAATTTAAACGGAATTTTTCCTTCTAATCATTTGATCCTTTGGTGACAGCCACAGGAAGCAGAAGTCCTTAAAATTCCCAAAACTGAGCTTTCATTCTGAAACTTTTAATTTCATAAGAAATCAAAGATACAAAATTGATATTTTCTTGAAGTGCTATTTGAAAATTGAAACATTTATGTATATTTGCAGCCGCTTACATAGTTAAGCAGATTTTACAACGAGTCCTAAGTGTTGTGAAATTTTAATGCGGGCCTGCCCGATTTGACGAGATCAAATGACAGGTTTAGCAACAGTGAAGCGGGCGTGGTGGAATTGGTAGACACGCCAGACTTAGGATCTGGTGCCGCAAGGTGTGGGAGTTCGAGTCTCCCCGCCCGCACAAAGAAAAAGCTTCTCAGAAATGGGAAGCTTTTTTTATTTAAAAATTTATTGAATTTCAAATGGATCAAGGATCAAGGCAAACTTTGAAATAAAAATTTCAATGCCCTGAGATTGGATCAAAACAAATTGTTTTGTTTATGCAAAGATTGTGGTTAATCTATAAAGAAAATAAATCCGTCAACTTTTAAATATACGGATCTCATGCATATCTCCTGACGTTGGAGACAGATAAAAAAAATACAGATTTCAGTTACGCGCAAACACAATCAACATATTGAATTTCACAACACACTGGATCACGGTGAAATAAATTCATATTTTTTATGTAGTAATAAAATAAAGAAAAAAAGTGTGAATATATTTAGGAGACTCTATGCGTATGAAAGTGAAGATTTTAATAAAATAAAAATTTCTTTGTATTCTGAAAGATTCGCTACTTGTGTTAATCGAGACCCGTTGTACTTCATAATTAATCAAACCTAATTCATTAATTAACTTCACTTGATATATCTAAATTGGTTGATTTGAATTTTTCAACTATTTATTTAATTATCGGCTCTAAACCCGATAATTTTAAATATCGGCTCTAAACCCGATAAATTTGTATATCGGCATAAAAACCGATAAATTTGTAAGAAAACCGAAGATGATAGCAGTAATAACAGGAGACATTATTAATTCTAGAGAAGGGGAAGTCGAGAAATGGCTAACTCCTCTTAAAGATATACTCAATAATTATGGTGAAGAGCCAAAAGACTGGGAGATATTTAGAGGTGACAGTTTTCAACTATCAATAGCTCCTGAAAAAGCAATGCTGGCAGCTATTCATATTAAATCAGCAATTAAACAAATAAAATTACAAGATGTCCGGATGTCAATAGGTATAGGAGAAGAAAAATATAGTTCAACAAAAATAACCGAATCTAACGGCTCTGCTTATATAAGGTCAGGTGATTGCTTTGAATCATTAAAAAAACAAACTCTAGCTATAAAAACAAATAATGAAAATTTAGATCAATCAATTAATATTATGCTTAGTTTATCACTAATAACCGCAAATAATTGGAGTAGTACCGTTGCTAAAGTGATTAAAACAGCCATAGAAAATTCTGAAAAAAACCAAGAAAACTTAGCTCAACTCCTTCATAAATCCCAAAGTAGCGTAAGTGAAGCTCTTAAAAGAGGTGGATTTGAAGAAATCATGAATATGAATGATTTTTATAAAACCCAAATTTCCAAACTATGATAATTCTAACAATAAAATTATTAATTGCTCATATAATTGGTGATTTCGTATTACAACCCGATAGTTGTGTAGAAGATAAAAAAGTTAATAAACACAAATCAAAATTTTTATATTTACATGGATTAATCCATTTAATATCACTTCTCGTATTATTAAAGTTTAATTGGTCATATTGGCCATATTTAATAACAATTGTAATAAGTCATTTGATCATTGATCTATTTAAGCTAAACCTTGAAGGAAAAATTAATACTAGATTATTATTTATTATAGATCAAATATTACATATGATCATAATAGGTATTGTAGTCTATTTAAACAATCCATATACAATTAATTTAGAAAAAATATATTCAAAGGAATCATTATTATTTACAATTGCTCTACTATTAATTTCTTTTGTTTCTCCAATTGTAATGAGAATGATTATGAGTAAATGGAATATAGAAGATGATAATTCTGATGATTCTTTAAAAAGCGCAGGTATGTATATTGGAATATTAGAGCGACTTTTTGTTTTTGGATTTATACTCCTAAATCAGTGGAGTGCAATTGGATTACTTATAACCGCAAAATCTGTTTTTAGATTTGGAGATCTTTCTAGAGCAAAGGACAGAAAGCTTACAGAATATATATTAATAGGTTCTTTGATTAGTTTTGGTTTAGCAATGTTAATAGGATTATTATATAAATATTTCATTAAAATTATTTAGATAACGGAGGTAACATTGTATAAAATTTATGCTCAAATCGGATTTAGTCCAAACCGACAAACATTCAACAAGCTATTTACTTCGCCGGAAAAATTTCCTATTTTTACGTTGTACAAAACATATTTGAAAACAATCAAAACAGGTAAATGAAAGAAATTCAGGTTGGTTTTTTAATGTCCTATGATTATAAATTACTAAAAAATTCAATTCAATTAGTTTACAATGAAGCTGACTCTATCACAATTGCTCTTGACGAGAACTTAAGAACATGGTCAGGAGAAAAATTTGAAGTTGACGAGAGTTTTTTTCTCTGGCTTACATCTTTCGACACAGAAAAAAAGATTAGAATATATAGAGATGATTTTTTTGATTCAAACTTAAATGCAATGGAAAACGAGGTGAAAGAAAGAAAAATGTTAGCCTCGAAGATGGGAATTGGGAATTGGATAATTCAAATAGATAGTGATG
>JBBRGD010000228.1:0-4217 GCA_038241065.1 Flavobacteriales bacterium | reverse complement strand
GTTTCCAATTCATAATTTCCCAGCTCGATGGCTTTTTGATAGCCACGGTCTGCTTCTTCGTAAAAACTTAATCTGTTGTTTATTTTAGCGAAGCGTTTCCAGTAAAGCACATTTTCCTCATCAATATTGATTGCTTTATTGATATAGAATAAGGCTTTTCTAAAATTGCCTTTTTTGAAATAAAAATCGGTAATAGCGATCCAGCCTTTATCCAATAACGGATCTTCATGGACTGTTTTTAAATAATAATCCAAGGCCAAATCTTCCAGTCCCAATTTTTCACAGCATTTTCCCATGCGCAAATAAGCAAAGGAAGTAGGATCGTCTAAATCGAGCGTTGTTTTATAATTTTCAATGGCTTCAAAATATCGGCCTAATTTTTCAAGAACTTTACCTTTTTCAAGATATGCGCCAATAAAATATTCATCGCTTATAATCGCATAATCGAAAGCCATTAGAGCTTTGTCATATTGTTTTAAATCAAAATATTGTTTTCCAATCTGGTGCCAGGCCACCTCACAATATGGATTTTTATCAAGAAATAGATTGAGGTAATCTATGGCCTGTTCATTTTGTTCCAAAAAGTCAAAACAATACATAATGTTATACAAAGCAGAATAATCTTCTTCATCTGCCTCCAAACATTTCATAAAACTCAATTTGGCATTCTCAAAATCTTCCAGGAATAAATATTCCATCCCCAATAAGGATTGCACATCTGCCTCGTCCATGGTTATCTCGAGGGCAAGTTGCAGCATTTCTATCGCTTTTTGATGATCGTCCCGTTTGGAGAAAATATTCGCTTTTTGGATGTAAATTTCCTCATTAGAGGCTTCCAGGATGTATAATTCATTAAGAAGGCCATCCGCCAGGTCCAGTTTATCTTCAAAAACAAGAATTTCAACCTTGTAAAGTTTCAGGTTTATAGAAGTTGGATGTTGTGCCAAACCCAATTTCACAGCTTTTTTAGCCAGTGCCATCTTTCCATTTTCTAAATAATGGTTTATAATATCCTCAAATTCTTCTGAATCAAAAAACAACACATCGTTTGTTTTTAGCATCGATTCAAAGCGGGTAAGTGAGAAATTGTTTTCTTCGTTATGACTTAATTGCATACGTTGGGGATTACGAGATTTCTACAGTATTAAAGTTATAAAGGTTAACCGATAAACCTTGTAACTAATAATATTGTTTTTAACAAAGTAATGAACAGTTTAAAATGTTTCATTAATTTCATTGAGAACTTCAATAATAATGCCACAGCCTTCTTTTATTTCTTCTTCAGATATTGTGAGTGGGGGGGTGATTCGCACCCCCTTTTTCTCGAAAAGCAGCCAAAATAAGATAAGGCCTTTTTCCTGACATTTTAGGATAATATCTGTGGCTATTTCTTCTGAAGGAGTAATAATGACAAGCATTAGACCAATTCCCCTTATCTCGGAAATGAGCCGATGCACCAACAAATTCCTGATGAGTTTTTCCTTCTGAAGGGTCTCTGCCATAAGGTCAGATTCCATAATTTCCTGAAGGCATGCCAAGGCTCCTGCTGCAATTACGGCATTTCCTCCAAAAGTGGTTATATGTCCCAATTTTGGGTTGTCCATCAAGGTGTCCATAATTTCTTCTGAAGCCGTAAATGCTCCTATTGGGAGACCACCACCCATTCCTTTTCCCATAACCAAAATATCGGGAACGATCCCAAAATGTTCAAATCCGAATAACTTTCCGGTCCTTCCAAAGCCGGGTTGGATTTCATCTAGAATCAGTAAAGCTCCCACCTTTTCACAGCGCTGCTTTACTTTTTTCAGGTAATTATTCTCAGGAACAATAAATCCCGCTCCGCCTTGGATTGTTTCCAAAATAACAGCGGCAGTATTGTGGGTTATATTTACCAGATCTTCTTCAATATTAAAATTGATGAAAGAAATATTACCAACCAGCGGCCTGAATGGTTGAACCCTTTCTTCAATACTCATCAAACTCAAAGAACCCATAGTATTGCCATGATAGGCCATTTTCGCAGCTATAATCCCGCTTCTTCCGGTAGCTCGTCGCGCCAGTTTTAAAGCACCCTCAATGGCCTCTGTGCCTGAATTGGTGAGATATGTTTTGTTTAGGGTTTCCGGAAGATGAGATGCGAGCAATTTAGTGAGTTCCATAGCTGGTTCCAGCGCATATTCCCCATAAACCATTACATGTAAATATTTGTCGAGCTGATTTTTAACAGCGCTAATCACTCTTGGGTGACAATGACCAAGGCTACAGGCTGATACTCCAGCTACAAAATCCAGATGTTTTTTTCCTTGTGTCGAAAAAATATAGGAACCTTTGGCATGTGAGATTTCCATTCCCAAAGGATACGGGGTGGTTTGGGCCTGATATTTTAAAAAATCTTCTTTCAATTATTATCTTCTTCTCTTACGTTATTCTTTTTCAAAATCGGATCGACAGGAGTTTCAGGAACTACCAAACTGTCTATTTCTTTGTCCTTAAGATCTCCGGGTTTTAGCCGGGAGTTTTCATTTAAAAGAGGCTGGTTTTCATCGTTTTCCTCAAAGAAATTTTCCTCTACTTCAGGCAATGGGATTCCTTTAATTTTTACAAGTTTAGGTGGGGTTTGCCCGGCAAATAAATCTTCTTTTTTGGTGAGCTGTTCATCCCCACGCCAGTTAAAGCCGGAGAGTTTCCTTGCATTAGGCGGGAATTCCTCAGGAGGAGTAAGGGTGCCATCAACTTGCTTGTAATAATAAATATCCTTTATATCCTTGTTTTCAAATAAGATCTTAATAGAACTGGATATAGTTTTGTTAATCCCAATCAATTCTGTTTCTTCATTTCGACTATAATATATGGTTTCTGTATTTTTGATAATATCAACCTGATGCAACTCATTGTTTGCAAAAAGCCCTGTGAGTTCTTTTCCTTTTACCTGATTGTAGCCTTCTATGCTGTCCTTCTGAATTAGAAATGAATCATAAAAAACCCGCAAAGAATCCAACCTTTCTGTTTTTGGATTGCTAATCAGATGAATTGTGTCACCGGTGATCTGATTGTTCCCCGACCAGATAATAGGATTTCTTTTCAAATCTGTTGTGGCTTTTGGGCCCTTACTAATATTGATAAGTTTAGTGAGCCCTGTTTTTTGATTTACATACACTGAATCACTTTTACCGCTCATATCGCTTTTATACATGCGCACATCATAGAATCCCCGTATTATCCTATTTTCAGGCTTTCCTGTGATCATTAAGGTATCACTGTGTATAAATATGGAATCCTTTTCCTGCAATGTAACCGCAACCGCCCGTTTGGTAATAAAAACCGAATCTTTTTCGCGGAATACTTCAGCGTAATGACCTGTGATCAAACTATTATTAAGGGTATCGGTCACCTTAATATTGTTGGTGCCGGAGGCAAAACTTGTGTTTCGGTTAAAATAAAGACTATCACCTTCCAGAATCCTGTTTTCGTAATTTATTCTGGAATTTTTTACAAAATAACCAATATCCCCACGAGTGTCATAAAAGCCGCGTTCACAATAAACCGTGCTGGTTTCACTAACAATAGTAGTAGGTCCATAAAGATAGGCATTACCGGAATCAGAATAAAAATCGAGCTGTTCTGAATTCATGACATATTTTGGATTGGTTACAACAACCTTAGAGAGAAAGGAATATTTATCATCCTTCATATAATACCGGCCAATTCTGCTGGTTAAAACACTGGCGGTATCTCTCACTGTTCCACCGCTTCGGTAATAAGCCTGCTGCTTTAACCTGTCAAAAAATAAGGTGTCTGTTTCCAGGGAAGAGTGTGGGCGGGTCATTTTTACTTTCCCGCTGGCAAAGGCAAATTGCGTGGTGCCGTTATATTCGGCGTAATTGCTTTGCATGGTTACGGTGTCACCTTGTTGCATTCTCACATTTCCATAAGCCTTAAAGAAATTGGCCTGATCGTAATGAATTGCCTGGTCACACCAGATTTCAATGCCCTCGTGAATAAAATAAACCTGATTGTTTACTTTGCTTAAAATGATAGCACCGGGATAGTTTTTTTCGTCTTTTAAAGTACGGTCACTAGTATAATCAATTTTTTTGACCTCTTGTGAGAAATTCTCGTTAATGCTGAAAAAGCACAAAAGGAATACTATAATATAATGAGGATAAATTTTCAAATCTAAAATATTTGATTCAAAAGTAATGAAAAGGGTAATAAAA
>JBBRGD010000227.1:0-4225 GCA_038241065.1 Flavobacteriales bacterium | reverse complement strand
CAGTTTTAGTGATCAGTCCGGGCAGGGATCCGGAACCCTGGGTGGAAGCCCTAAAAAAAGAATATCCCGGAATAAATGTTTATGCATATCCCGAAGAACACGACCCTCAAGAAATAGAATATGTGATCTCCTGGAAACACCCGCGCGGGATCTTTAAACATTATCCCAACTTAAAAGTGATTGCCTCTATGGGAGCGGGGGTTGATCATATTACCTGTGATCCCGAGATCCCGAAAAATGTGGTTATTACCAGGATTATTGATGACCAGCTGTCTGTAGATATGAGCGATTTTGTTTTGGCACTCGTGACGGGTCACATTCGAAACATTTCATTTCATCACAATAACCACACCTGGGAGCCTATACAATACAAAAGGATTGAAGAAGAGCACATCGGGATTATGGGACTTGGAATTATGGGAAGTGCCGTAGCACAAACCTTACTCAAAAACAGGTTTAATGTTTCGGGATGGGCCAAAACCCCAAAGAAATTGGTCGGTATAAATACGTACAGCGGAGAAAAACAACTGGAGAAATTTCTGAACAGATCTACAATTTTGATCTGCCTTTTACCTTTAACACAGGAGACAGAAAATATCCTCAACAAGGAATTGTTCGAAAAATTGCCAAAAGGAGCTTACATCATTAACGTAGCACGCGGTCAACATTTGGTGGAGCACGCTTTGCTTGAAATGATAGACAAAGGCCATCTTTCCGGAGCAAGCCTTGATGTTTTCAGAATTGAACCCTTGCCGCAGGAACATCCATTTTGGGATCATCCAAAAATCAAGATCACGCCGCATATTGCCAGTATTACCAATCCCCATAAGGTAGTTCATCAATTGATAGTTAATTACCGAAGAATGAAGGAGGGAAAAGAACTTAAAAATTCTATAGAAAGGAAATTGGGATATTAAATTTGATGGTTTGATGGTACGATGGTATGATGGTGTGATGGTTTGAATTCGTTAATTTGAAATTTTGAATTTTGAATTTTGAATCATTCGTCCCAAGTGAGATTCTAAATAATTGCGATAGCAGAACACTAATATTGACATTATATAAATCATTTGAGATGAAACATCCATGACGACAAGTTGACATACGGGGTGCTGATTCTAGGAATGTTACATCAGATAAAAAACAATAAATATAAACAGATGAAACCCAATAACATTTTCACTATGCCGAACACACACTCATTGTAGGGATTCTTCCTCGCCCAAAAGCTCGTTCAGAATGACAAAAACCCCCGGGTATGTCATTCTGAACGCAGTGAAGAATCTCGCGCACTCATGGGACAAATCATAAATGAAACATCCATGAATAATAAGTTTGTCTCACAAAGAAATTATTATAGAGATCTTACATCAGACAAATAAAACAATAAATATAAAACAGATGAAAAAAATAAAGAATATTCTGGTAGCAGTAGATTTCAATGACCACATTGGAGATTTGCTCAGTTATGCCGAAAGCATTGCTACAAAATTCGATTCAAAAGTTTGGATGATCCACGTTTCGGCCCCGGATCCAGATTTTGTGGGTTATGAGCCCGGTCCTCAATATATCCGGGATTCCCGGGCTGATGAATTAAAGGAGGAACACAGAAGATTGCAGGGTTTGCGCAAAACCTTTTTGAGTGAGAATATAAAATCTGAAGCACTTTTAATTCAGGGATCTACGGTTGAAACCGTATTGGAAGAAGCAAAAAAATTAAATTCGGATCTTTTGATAGTAGGCACGCATAAATACGGTTTTATGCAGAGTCTTTTTATGGAAAGCGTTTCATTAAAATTATTCAGAAACGCGAATATTCCGTTTTTGGCAATCCCAATAAGTGAAGAATAAAATTGTGGCAGATATGCTGCAATTTTATTATAAACATATTTTAAATTATTTTTGGCACTTTTTATGATAGAAACACCTAATGCTCTTAAAATAGATTATGAAAAACTCAATCCTGATGCTTATCCTTTTCCTCCATGTAAGTTTAATTCTAAACGCACAAAACACCATTGAAGTTAAAATAATCAATTTTGCATCTGATGAAGGAGTTGCACAAATAGGCATTTTTAATACGGAAACTTCATTTTTAGACATGGTTTACAAAGGAAAAGAGGTGAAGATCAAAGACCAAAAAGCAGTTGCTGTCTTTAGCGATATTCCCGACGGCACCTATGCAATCTCGGTTTTTCACGATAAAAATGAGGATGAAAAACTCAATACATTTCTCGGAATCCCGACAGAAAATTACGCTGCTTCCAATAATGCTCCTTCCAAATTTGGTCCGCCCAAATGGAAAGATGCGAAGTTTGAAGTCAGGAACGGGGAGTTTGTCAAACAGAAGATTTCTTTGTAAAGGCCAGAAATCAGGATTCTATCAGTTAGCTTTTAATTGAGGAAATTTTAATTGTTATTCTAGGCCGTTTTTATTCTTTCTTTTTTGCTTTTTCAATGGCTTCATTAATGTCTTTTACTACATATTCCTTTTCTAATATTGAAAACATATCATTCTTTTGAAAGTCTTTTCTTAAATTATTATTGACACCTGATATTATTACTTTTATTCCTCTTGCTTTAAATGTTTTTACAATTTCCTTGATGCTTTGATATCCTGTAGCATCAATTAGAGGAACATAGCGCATTCGTAAAATAATAACTTTAGGCTGGAAATCTATGTTTGTAACTGTTTCCTGGAATTGACGGGCGGCTCCAAAAAACAGAGGCCCATTTATTTCATAAAGCAGTACCCCTTTTGGTATATCTATTAATTCTTCGTCAAACAAATTTTCTCTCTCCCTTGTTTCAGAAGTTAGATTTTTAATATGAATTGATTCACTCATTCTTTTCATAAACATAAAACTCGCAAGAACTATCCCAATTTCTATGGCAATAACTAAATCAAAAACAACAGTTAAAAAAAAGGTAGTCAGCAAAATAATAATATCCATTTTATTGCCTTTCAGTATTGACTTAAATTGACGCCATTCACTCATATGATATGCAATAACCACTAATATTCCGGCAAGGCAGGAAAGAGGGATTAATTTTGCGTAAGGTGCAAACAAAAGCATAATTGCCAATAAAATAAGAGCGTGCACAATCCCGGCTATTGGAGTCCGGCCCCCATTTTTTACATTTGTAGCTGTCCTTGCAATGGCACCTGTAGCAGGTATTCCTCCAAATAAAGCAGACACAATATTGGCTCCTCCCATAGCTATTAACTCCATATTTGAACGGTGCTTCCCTCCAATCATTGAATCTGATACAACCGCAGAAAGCAATGATTCTATACTGCCTAAAATAGCGATTGCAAAGGCAGGTTGTATAAGTGCCTGAATGGTGTCAAAGTTTACATTTGGTATATGCGGTAAACTTAAATGGTTAGGGATTTCTCCAAAGTTACTTTCAATAGTATCTACCGGAATATCAAAAACTTGTACTGCAATTGTGGATACTAAGATTGCAACGATAGACCCCGGGATTTTTTTTACTATTTTTTGAAAATAGATCGTTATAATAACAGTAGCAAGTGCAATTGAAATAGCATACCAATTAATTCGATTAATATTCTCAAAATACACCTTCCATTTATCAATAAAATCAGCAGGAACTTTAGCAATGTGAAGCCCAAAAAAATCATTTATTTGTGAAGACAATATAATTAATGCTATTCCACTTGTAAAACCGACAATTAACGAATATGGAATAAATTTCAGTAAATTTCCAAGGCGCAAAAGCCCCATCCCAATCATTAAAAATCCCGCCATAAAAGTGGCTATGATTAATCCGTCTATTCCGTATAATTGGATAACACCATATACAATTACAATAAATGCTCCTGTAGGACCTCCAATTTGAACCCTGCTGCCTCCAAAGGTTGAAATAATTATACCGGCGATTATTGCCGTGATAATTCCTTTTTCCGGAGAGACTCCGGAAGCAATGGCAAAAGCGATAGCTAAAGGAAGTGCAACTATTCCCACAATTAACCCGGATAGAACATCTTTTGTGAAGGTTTCTTTAGATATCCCTTGTTTTATAAGAGAGAATAGTTTGGGGGTAAATTCTTTTTTCATTATTTTGTTTAAATAGCTTACAAGGCTTGGTGTAAGTGGAGTGCGTGCTTAAAAGTCAGAAACATTTGTGCACGCACTGATGGTTTAGGCGATGAAAAATTGCGGGTTTGAAACCGCAATTTTCCATTATTTAAGACTGATGT
>JBBRGD010000226.1:0-4333 GCA_038241065.1 Flavobacteriales bacterium | reverse complement strand
GGTTTTAAACAAATTTATGGGGATTCGGTTTTTAGCTTCCTGTTTGATTACAAAATGGAATATGCTCGTAAACTCCTGGACTCGGGAGAATATAATGTAAATGAAGTAGGCTTAAAGGTGGGTTACAGCACCTCCAGTCATTTTATTGCGGCATTTAAAAAGAAATTTGGGACCACTCCCAAAAAATATATAATGTCATTACCTTCAACAAATTAAATTCTACATTAATGAAATTATTTTTGAGATTTTTATTTTCAGGATTATTCGTTCTTAATTTTTTGCCAACGGCAGCACAGGAAAGTCAGGTATTGGTTTTTAATAAAACCGAAGGTTATCATCATGAATCTATTCCAACCGGAACAGCAACTATAAGGAAACTAGGGGATCTAAACAATTTTAAAGTTTCAGAAAGCGATGATGCCGGTCAGTTTACAGAAAATAATCTAAAAAAATATCAATTAGTCATATTCCTCAGCACAACAGGAAATGTACTTAACGAAGCGCAGCAAAAAGCTTTTGAAGATTACATAAATAAAGGGGGGAATTTTTTCGGAATCCATGCGGCAACAGATACTGAATATGACTGGAAATGGTACGGAGATCTTGTGGGCGCTTATTTTTTGAGTCATCCCAAAATACAGGAAGCCAATGTTATAGTAGAAAAACCTATACATCCTACGGTAGCCCATTTACCAAAAATCTGGACAAGAACAGATGAGTGGTACAATTTAAAGGATATCAATCCGAAAATAGATGTCTTGCTGAGTTTAGATGAAACTTCTTATGAAGGTGGCGAAAATGCTGAAATTCATCCTATAGCCTGGTACAGGGAGTTGGAAGGTGGAGGAAAGTCAATTTATACCGGCGGCGGACATACTGAAGAATCCTATTCAGAACCAGCATTTCAGGAGCATTTGCTGCAATGTATTTTGTTTGCACTGGAGGGAAAAAAATGAAAGCTTGTTCTATCCTGCAATAGAAAAGAATAATAATAGGAATTCTTTCTTTCATATTAATAGTTTTATTTTTGTTTTGAAAAGGAAAAATTATGAGTAAAGGAGTACTGCTTGTTAATCTGGGTTCCCCGGATAGCACCAACCCTAAAGACGTAAAGAAATATTTGGGAGAATTTTTGATGGATGAAAGGGTGATCGATGTACCTCTCTGGGCGAGAACGATTTTGGTTAAAGGGATTATTCTAAATACCCGTCCCAAACAATCTGCCGCTGCCTATAAAAAAATATGGTGGGAAGAAGGTTCACCGTTAATTGTGCTTTCCAAAAGATTACGGGATAAAATTGATGAGATCACCTCTGTTCCAATTGTTTTGGCAATGAGATATGGAACTCCCAATATTAAATCGGGTTTACAGGAATTGCATGAGCAGGGAGTAGATGAAGTGCTGATATTTCCCCTCTATCCACAATTTGCCATGGCAACCACCGAAACGATTCTGGTGTTGGCAGAAGAATTGCGAAAGGAATTTTTTCCCGGAATGAAGTTTACCTCAATCCCTGCATTTTATAATCACCCGGATTATGTGAGTGTTTTGGCTGAGAGTATTAGTGAAAATTTGAAAAATGTTGAATATCAGCATATCTTGTTTTCCTATCATGGCGTTCCCGAGCGGCATATCAGGAAAAGCGATATTACAAAATCTCACTGCCAGATAGATGGCAGTTGTTGTAAAACCTCCTCTAAAGCGCATCAATATTGTTACCGGCACCAATGTTACGAAACCACGCGTTTGGTAGCTCAATATATGGGACTTAAAGAAAATGAGTATAGCGTTTCATTTCAGTCAAGATTAGGTTTTGATCCTTGGTTGCAGCCTTATACTGACAGAACCATAGAGCGTTTCGGAAAACAGGGTATGAAAAACCTGGCCATTGTAACCCCTGCATTCGTAAGTGATTGTCTTGAAACTCTGGAAGAAATTGCTATGGAAGGGGAAGAGATCTTTCACGAAGTAGGCGGGAAAACATTTACAGTTGTTCCATGTCTTAACGATCGGGAAGACTGGGTAAAAGTTCTTTCCCGGTGGATAGACGAGTGGGCTTTTTCCACGCAGATTAAGGCGTAATGGCGAAATTAAATTCGGCGGCTCTGGGTAGTGAACCAATCGGGAAATTGCTGATTAAGCAGGCGGTTCCGGCATCAATTGGGATCCTTGTGATGTCGCTCAATATTCTCATAGACACCATCTTTGTTGGAAACTGGATAGGTTCTATTGCAATAGCCGCCATCAATGTAGTTTTGCCGGTTTCATTTTTTATCGCAGCTCTGGGAATTGCAATTGGGATTGGTGGCTCTTCTATTATTTCAAGAGCACTTGGTTCGGGAAGAGATGAAAAGGCCCTGAAAACCTTCGGAAATCAAATCAGCCTTACCCTTATTTTAACAAGCCTGCTTGCTATTGTTGGGTTAACATTTGTCAATACCATAATTCCTGCCTTCGGCGGAAAAGGGGATATTTTTGAACCTGCAAAAATTTATTACACGGTAGTCCTTTATGGGGTTCCTTTTCTGGCGCTTTGTATGATGGGGAATACCGTAATAAGGGCTGAAGGCAAACCCAAATTTGCAATGATCGCTATGATCATTCCTTCAGTAGGAAATTTGGTACTGGACTACATTTTAATTATTGAGTTGGATATGGGAATGCTGGGCGCAGCCTGGGCCACAACCATTTCTTATTTGTGTTGTTTCGCGTATGTGCTCTGGTTCTTCCTGTCAAAAAATTCAGATTTAAAGATCAACTGGACTCATTTCCGGATTGATTTGTCCATTTTAAAAGAAACATCTTCTTTGGGTTTTGTTACCCTTGCAAGGCAGGCAGTAGTAAGCGTCACTTATTTACTGATGAACAATATTTTGTTTGATCTGGGAGGTGAAGATGCAGTGACGGTGTATGCCATTATTGGCAGAATGCTCATGTTTGCCTTATTCCCAATTTTAGGGGTAACCCAGGGATTTTTGCCAATTGCAGGGTATAATTACGGGGCAGAACAATGGCATCGCGTTCGGAAAAGCATTAATACCGCGATTTTATATGCCAGTGTTTTGGCACTAATGGTCTTTGCCGGGATTATGTTTTTTTCTGAAGATATTGTGAGCGTATTCACAAACAATCCAAAAATAATTGCAGAAACCCCGCATGCCATGCGTTGGGTTTTTGCGGCCACTCCAATTATAGCGTTGCAACTAATAGGCTCGGCTTATTTCCAGGCTATAGGTAAAGCTATACCTGCTTTATTATTGACATTGTCCAGGCAGGGATTCTTTTTTATTCCTCTTGTATTGATCTTACCGAAGTATTTTGGTGAAATTGGAGTCTGGATATCTTTTCCCCTGGCAGATGTTCTTTCAACTATTCTGACCGCCTTTTTCCTTAACAGGGAAATAAGAGCAAACCTGAAACCTTCCCCTGGATAAAATTATTCGGATGAAAAAATTTGCAATTGGTGAACTTTGTGTAAATATCATTCTATGAGTATGAAAATAGAACTTTTTCAAAAGATCATTGAAAGTAATTGGATTTACGAGCAATAGTGATCTTTTTGCATTCAAGGATGTAGATGCACAGATTCAAATTGTACCAACGCATAGGTTTAAAAAATCCCAATGTATCATAATGCCTGATATGGTGTGATAATTGATTATTTTAGCAAAACCACTCATAAATTATATGAAGCTTTTAAAACTCTCTTTAAGGAATCGTATTTTTATTTCCATGATTTTACTGGTATTGGGGGCTTCCATATTAATTGCAGGGGTTACTGTTATTCAGTATAAAAAAGAGTCTGAAAATTATCACAGGGAGCGCCTTGAACGCAAGGAACAGGCTATCAGGGAAAACATCAAATTTGTACTTGCCAGTACCACGCACGTTGTGAATACTGAAAATATGCCCGTAATTTTAAAGGAAAGAGGCAAGATTTATGAAATTTCCCAGGTGCATGACATGCAGCTCAATGTTTATGATCTAAACGGGAAGTTGCTCATAAAATCCAGCGAATCTTTTTTCAGGGATACCACCAATGTTCAGATCCCCTCTCATATTCTGAAAGAACTTGAAGCTTCCCGCAAAAAGCGATACCTTAGGAAATCGGAAGTCAACGGACAGAAATTCCAATCGTCTTACACGTATGTCACCGACAACAAATTCAAGCCTCTTGCCATCCTTTATTTACCTTATTTACAAGACGACCAAATGCTCCGGAAAGACCTCAACGAATTTTTGTTTAAATTGGGGGAAGTATATCTTTTTATGCTTTTTATAGCCATTACATTGTCTTATTTCCTCTCGAAATATATCATAAAGTCATTAAAT
>JBBRGD010000225.1:0-4336 GCA_038241065.1 Flavobacteriales bacterium | reverse complement strand
GATAATAAAGAAAATAATCGAGACACTTAAATAAAACCGAAACGGGTTGGCATAACGCTCGCGTTTTCCCTGGATATAATCTTTTGAGATTTTCCCCGGATAAAACAACATAGCGCTTAAAGTTCTTCTAAAGCGGGAATCATACGCAAAAAAGTTTGCGAAAAATTCGTTAAAAAAATCTGCAAAGGAAAGTTTTTTGGTGCTGTTTAATTGTCCGCAGTTTGGGCAATAATTATCACTAACATCCAGTGGATGCTCACAATTTAAACAACTTGTTCCACGATATCTGGTCAAAGAGCGAATACTTTTCATATCTCGGAAAAGTTTAATTTAGTGCAATTAATTAGTGATATTTATGGAATTGGCGCTGCCAAGTCCTATAATCTTATCATAGCGTGAACCTAAATCCCTGAAGTAAACCAGCACCTGGTATTCATTTTCGGTTTTATCAAAATTTCCGCTGAAAAAACCTTCGTCAATTGAACCGTCTTTTCTCAACAGCACATATTTATAATTGTAAAATCCTTGTTTAAATAATTGTGCGTTTTCATACAATCCGGATAATTTATTGTAGGTCATCAATGTAGAAGCCTCTAATTCAAAATTGTTGAAAGCTCCGTAAATATGAATTTCACCTTCATCCAATGGATCAAAATTTTGAAAGCTAAAATGAGTCCAAATATAGTCGGCTTCTATACTGAAATTAATTCCCTGTAAAGTTCGGATAACAAACTGTCCATTAATATCGGGATTATAGGTGTAAGGTTCGGTATCTCTGGATCTGTTTGTAAATAAGTAATGGTGGTAAAGATCGAGCAATTCGATCTTGCTAATATTAATAGTAGAGGAACGAACATCTTTACTGTCAAAATTAAAATACTCGTTTCCTGCCCAAAAAGCGGTTTGTTGATCATACTTGTAAATGAGCTGATTTCCAATGGTGTATTGTGGTTTTGTATCGTTTATAGCAGTTTTTAAATTGTGGTTTTGAAGAATAAGTATTTTTACCGTTTGTTCCGGATTGCGCAGCAACAAATCTGGAGAATCTACGCTGAAATTCACTACCTGTTTGCTGTTAATAAAGTTGAGATCCCTAGATCTTTTTACTGTGACCGCCACTTGGGTAAGAGGCTGAAAAATCATAAATTTTCGGGAAAACACAAGTTCTTTGTTGCTGTTAAAAACCTTCAGCATATAGTTTCCACTAATTTTAAGCCCCTGGGTATCGGCATTTGGAATTGTTAATTTATAGTGGGTATAAGGCTGAAGAGTGTTGAAGGAATTTGTGTAATTGTTGATCCGCGTGTCATCAAATCCTTCCATATATTCAGATTTAACTAATTCTGAGGCTGTCCAGTTAAAATTATAATGATTTACAGTATAATAATAATCGGCTTCATCCCCAATGATGTCGTCAAATTCCAGGGTTAAATTTTCTCCTAATTGAACAATTGGATTTCCCTTAATATTAGAATTACCTTTAAATTCAATGCTTTTAATATAATTTGGGGCAAGGGTCTCATCCTGAATCTGACCAAAAATGCAGCCTGTCCAAAATATAACTATCAAAAGCGGTAAGTTTTTCATCAATTTTCAGTATTTTTAAAAGTTAAATACAAATTTTATTCCCTTAATATTAAACCACTTATTTAACAATCAAAAAAGCTAAAAAATATACGGGTTCTTTGGGAGTTATAGGGTTAAAATTAGTAAATTTGCTCACTTAAAAAAAATAATTCTAAATATACTCCATCCTATGTCAAAAGACATTCGAATTAAAAGAGGACTCACTCTAAGATTAATAGGGGAGGCGGAAAAACAGATTGTCGATGCCCCGAGGTCCAAGACTTACGCCATCAAACCCACAGATTTCCACACAATAATTCCGAAAGTGGTTGTTAAGGAAGGAGAAAAACTTCTTGCCGGGGATGTACTGTTCTTTTCAAAATATTGCGAGGAACTTAAATTTACTTCTCCCGTAAGTGGAACTCTATTGGAAATAAAACGTGCTGAAAAACGCAAAATCATTGAGGTAATCATTGAGCCCGACCCAACCGATTCTTACAAAAACTTCGGAAAAATGAATGCGGCAACAGCCGATCCTGATTCTGTGAAAAGCAGAATTTTGGAAAGTGGCTGTGGTGTATTTATTAGGCAAAGACCCTACGATATTGTGGCCGATCCTACGGATATTCCCAAAGCTATTTTTATTTCATCGGTAAGTACAGCACCACTGGCAGCCGATATAGGTTTTATTTTGAAGGATAAAGTAGCCGCTTTTCAGGAAGGCATTTACGCGCTTCAAAAATTAACTCCTGGGAAAGTTCATCTCTCGGTAGATAAAAGTTCTGCGGAATATTTAAAAAATATCAAAGGAGTTGAAATTCACAATGTTTCAGGGCCGCATCCCGCAGGAAATGTAGGGGTTCAAATCCACAAAATAGATCCTGTCAATCAAGGGGAAAGAGTTTGGACTGTTGGAGCAGAAGATGTCACAATAATTGGCAACCTGTTCTTAACGGGTGAGTATCATGCAGATCGAACTATTGCAGTTACGGGAAGCGAAGCAAAAGATCGAAAATATTACCGTATAAAAATTGGAGAGAACTCAGCCGATTTAGTAGGTCAGGTTTCTGATAATGTCAGGTTAATTTCCGGAGATGTACTTACCGGGGATAAACTTTCCAATAATCAGTACATTGGATTTTATAATACTTCCTTAACCTTAATTCCGGAAGGCAATAAATATAGGATGTTAGGCTGGATGCCCTTTTTCTATAATAATATTCATTCCAATTCAAGAACATCTTTATCGTGGTTGTTTTCCAGTAAAAAATACGAGCTCAATACAAACTTGAACGGGGAGGAAAGAGCGCTTGTAGTTACAGGGGAAATGGAGGAGGTGTTGCCGATGGATATTTTTCCAATGCAACTCCTGAAAGCTTGTATCGCCGGAAATATTGAGAAAATGGAAAATCTCGGAATTTACGAGGTAGCGCCAGAAGATTTCGCACTCATAGATTATGTAAACACTTCTAAATTAGAAGCTCAGGACCTTATACGTACTGGCTTGGATTTAATGATTACCGAAGTAGGTTAAAAAGTTTAAATATGGAATGGATTAGACAAAAATTAGATAAATTCAAAGAGCCCTTCGGGAAAGGTAATAAGTTAGAAAAATATGCGCCGGCCTGGAATGCCATAGATACTTTCTTATTTACCCCGAATCACACAACCCAAAAGGGTGCCCATGTAAGGGATGCGGTAGATTTAAAACGGGTAATGATCACTGTGGTGATCGCCCTAATTCCAGCACTTATATTTGGGATGTGGAACGGAGGTTATCAATACTTATCTCAAATTCAGGCGGAAGTTGGTTTTTGGGAAGCACTAGGTCATGGAGCCGGCAAAATCATCCCAATGATCGCCGTTTCTTACGGTGTTGGTTTAGGAATTGAATTTGCCTTTGCTATTTTTAGAGGGCATGATATAAATGAAGGATATTTGGTTACGGGACTTTTAATTCCTATGATTATGCCAATTGATATCCCATTATGGATGGTGGCACTTTCTGTAGTATTTGCGGTAATTATAGGAAAAGAAGCATTTGGAGGAACGGGAATGAATATCTTAAATCCTGCTTTAACAGCCAGGGCTTTCGCATTCTTTGCTTATCCAACTTATATGTCCGGAAATCAGGTATGGGTAAGTGAAGCTGGTAATATTGATGCCGTTTCCGGGGAAACAATTTTAGGTTCACTGGCAGCAGGACATCCGGTTGAATACAGTTTTATGGATATGTTCACGGGCACCATTCCCGGATCAATAGCAGAAACTTCCACTATGTTAATTTTGTTGGGAGCCTTGCTCCTGGTTTTTACAAAGGTTGGAAGCTGGAGGATTATCCTGAGCGGGTTTATAGGGGCAGCGGTCATGGCATTTATTTTTAATTTACTTCCTGCCATGGGATTGGAAGGGAATGGTTTGACGAACTTCCCCTGGTACAAACACCTTATTATTGGTGGGTTGGCCTTTGGGATTGTATTTATGGCTACCGATCCTGTTTCTGGAGCACAAACCTTCAAAGGAAAGTGGATTTACGGGTTCTTAATAGGATTTCTGGGTGTGATGATCCGGGTGTTCAATCCTGCTTATCCCGAAGGAATCATGTTGGCAATATTATTGATGAACGTATTTGCTCCGGTAATAGACCATTATGTGATTGAAGGAAACGTGAAGCGAAGAAAGAAAAGATTGTCTGATGTTCCTGTTCAAATTAAAACAGCAGTATAATTATGGAAGAGAAAAAAGTCAATAGAACCAATAGCAATTCATA
>JBBRGD010000224.1:0-4342 GCA_038241065.1 Flavobacteriales bacterium | reverse complement strand
GGAGCTGTTAAAGAATCAAATATTGACAAAACGATCCTTGAGAATTTTAATGAACAACTGAAAAAACTCATTTTGGAAATTTGTGATCCGGAAACTGAATTTATTGAAAAAGATATAAAACCCGCATATGGAAATTATTAGAAAAACAAATGTTGAACTTAAGGGAAAACACGGAAAACCTATTCTAACAGATTTTATTTTTTCTTCTGAAGAAAAGCCAAAACCGGTAGTTATTTTCTGTCACGGTTATAAAGGTTTTAAAGATTGGGGCCCCTGGAGTATGATGGCTGAAACTTTTGCAAAAAAGGGTTTTTTCTTCGTGAAATTAAATTTTTCCCACAATGGAACTTCTCCGAAGAATCCCTCAGAATTTATAGATATTGAAGCTTTTGGAGACAATAATTATATTAAAGAACTCGACGACCTGAAATCTGTAATTGATTGGTTGTTGCTTCCGGATTTTGACTTCGCGGAGCATCTTGATACTTCAAAAATCAATTTAATAGGACATTCTCGTGGCGGTGGAATTGCAATTATAAAAGCTTCTGAAGATGATCGCATCACTAAGCTTGTCACCTTTTCTTCGGTAAGTGATTTTGCTTCGCGTTTCCCGAAAGGAGAACTCTTGGAAAAATGGAAAAAAAAGGGAGTTCGTTATATCGTCAATTCCCGTACAAAACAACAACTCCCACATCATTTTCAATTTTACACCAATTTTAAGGAAAATGAGAATCGTCTCACTATTAAAAAAGCGACAAAATCCCTGAAAATCCCTCATTTAATTGTTCATGGCAGTAACGATAGTTCTGTGCCAATAAGTGATTCCGGGAAGCTTTTTGAATGGAGCCCTTTGACTGAACTTCTTCTTGTAGAAAGTGCCGATCACGTATATGGCACCTCCCACCCCTGGACCCGGGATGAATTCCCAATAGAGTTTAAATATGTACTGGACGGGACTTTGAAGTTTTTAAACCAGAAGAACTCAAGCCCCATAGATGGCAAACCCAAGGTTTATTAAACCGTTTTTCTATTCTAAATAGATTGGCAAAGAATCAAAATAAGATTTTATCCCTTTAAATATTTGTTTTACCTTTGGCGCTGTTATTGGGGGATTAGCTCAGTTGGCTAGAGCGTTTGGCTGGCAGCCAAAAGGTCATCGGTTCGACTCCGATATTCTCCACAAAACCATCCTTTACGGGATGGTTTTTTGTTTTACTGAAACAGCAAATAAGTTTAAAAATCTGATAAACGAACATCGGTTCCCCCGACCCATCGGGGCGATATTCTCCACAAAACCATCCTTTACGGGATGGTTTTTTTGTTTCTACTGAAACAGAAAATAAGTTTAAAAATCTGATAAACGAACATCGGTTCCCTCAATCCCGGAAATTCGGAGAGAGCTAGATAATCCACTCTTTAATTTGACGGTTTGGAAATCAGACCTTTTGAGGGTTTATTTTCAAATTGAAATCATTTATTTTTTCCAATCGGCAATTCCGCCTTTTGCAGAATCTACTTTTATCCGGTAATTCCAGCCTTCAATTAACCATAAACAAGTTCTTAAAAAGAAACTATCTTAGCTTAAATTTGTACTATCAAATCCAATTTTGAAAACTTCCGTCAGCTTTAAAAATATCAACCGCCTTGCAATTCCTGCCATTTTCGCCGGGATTGCCGAACCGCTTATTTCACTAACCGATATCGCCGTAATTGGCAATGTGAAAGAGAATCCAGTAGAAGCACTTGCGGCAGCCGGGATCGTGGGTTCATTCCTCTCTGCGATTATCTGGATCGTGGCGCAAACAAAAACTGCAATTTCCTCTATTGTTTCCCAACATTTAGGGGCAAACAGATTGCATGCTGTAAAAACACTAATCCCGCAGGTCATTCTTTTCAACTTTCTGTTAAGCCTTGCAATTTATGGATTAACCGCTTTTTTTGCCTCTGCTATTTTCAACGCGTACAATGCCCAAGGTTTGATTTTAAGTTATTCCGAAGATTATTACCAAATCAGGGCTTTGGGTTATCCGCTTACTTTGGTGACCTTTGCGATATTCGGTGTCTTCAGGGGTCTTCAAAACACGCTATGGGCGATGATATGCAGCATTACAGGGGCAATAATTAACGCCATTTTGGATTTTTTGCTGGTTTACGGGATTGAAGGTTATATTCCTGCCATGCATTTAAAAGGTGCCGCTTGTGCCAGTTTAGCCGCGCAAGCCGTTATGTTGATAATGGCCCTATGGTTTTTCTTTAAAAAAACGCCTTTCAATTTAAAACTGAGTTTTAATATCAATCCGCAACTTAAAGGCTTGCTGATAATGGCCGCCAATCTGTTTGTTCGCACCGCGGCGCTTAATTTTGCAATATATCTTGCCACTTCCTATGCCACCGGCTACGGAAAATATTATATCGCTGCCCAAAGTATTTTGATGAATATATGGCTGTTTTTCTCCTTTTTTATAGACGGCTATGCCAATGCGGGAAATGCCATTAGCGGGCGCCTGCTTGGTGCCCGGGATTATAAAAACTTATGGGAATTGAGCAAAAAATTAAGCAAATATTCAGTGCTTATCGCTTTGATCCTGATGGGGATCTGCGGTTTGTTTTACAACGAAATTGGGCTGATCTTCAATAAGGAAACCGGGGTGCTTATGTTGTTCTCTTCGGTTTTCTGGATAGTTTTATTAATGCAACCGGTGAATGCAATCGCGTTTATGTTCGACGGAATTTTTAAAGGCCTGGGGGAAGCAAAATACCTTCGAAATGTTTTGCTTGTGGCGACATTTTTAGGTTTTTGGCCCACTCTCTTCATCGCAGACTATTTTGGTTTGAAATTACACGCTATCTGGATCGCCTTTTTTGTTTGGATGCTAATAAGAAGCGGTGCTTTGGTGATTCAATTCCGAAGAAAATATTTACATAAAGAGCTTTGATCCAAATTACATTTTGAAAGGTTCTATTTTAGAAAAACTATAGGAATCTGCGAAAGCAGAAAGAAAAAAAATTTCCGGGATTAAAACCTGAAACTGAAGCCCGAATAGATGCCGAAATTATAGGGTTTCACCCCCGGGGCGTTTTTAAAGGTATTCAGTTGATACTTAAATATAGGTTCGAGGTTCCACTGGAACCTCGGGGAGATATTGTAATCGATTCCTATTCCTATGTTTGTACTAAAACTTACATTGTTCAAATTTCGAGCTTCTCCAAGGTTGTTGGCAGCATCGGGGGTATATAAGGTAACTATATTATCATTAAGGAAAAGGGTGCTGGCACCTCCAATAAGATTAAATCCGATCTGCTTATTGATAATCGCATATTCAATCTCAATAGGAACTTCAATAAAACCAATGTGCTGGCTAAGTTCTCCAGAGACCCTCGAGGTGACGAAGGGGGTGTTTTCTCTATCCATTTGTCCCGGGGAGTTGGGAGAAATCGGGGAGTTAGAGCTAGGTTGTTCAGAATCCATTGCAAGAGCACTGACTGCAGAGGTATATTCCACATCTTGGGTATTATGACTGAGATCTACCTTATTTACTCCGGAGCGAATCTTCACCTTTTCGGAAATTTGATACGCGATGTTAATTCCGTAGGAGATCGAAACCTCCCCACTGCTTTTATTATTACCAAATTGGCTGCTAATAGTGTTTCCCTTTCCCAGATTATCAAAATATACTGCAGCAGCAGTGGTGCTGACACTTAATCGTTTGGCAGGAAGGGATAATTCAGTGATTTCATCCTTTGATTCCTTCTCCTCACTGGTCACAAGGCTGAGATCCTTCAGTTCTTTTTCAGCTATATTTTCATCCTTTATCTGCTTTTGTCGCTTCTCTTCATCAAAGGCTTCGGTATTGGAATCATCAAATGTGTATTTTGAGCCGTTAAATACAAGTTCTGAAGGAGGTATTATAATGTCGGCAAATAAGCTGTTCTTGCCGCGGAAGGGTTCTTGTGTTTTCCCCGGGGTATTAGCATCCTCCCTTATGTTGCTTATTTCAGTTTGGGGTTGCTCCATTAAGGACTGCAGCAAAACATTGGTATGATACATCTTTTCCTTAAAATCTGTTGATACTGGATTCAATTTTCGGAGATTTTCTTTGATTGGTTCTGAAGCAGAAGTAAAGGAGGTAGAAGAATAGGGATTTTCACTTTCAGAAGGTCGCAGTAGGATACTGCCCACATTAAAAAGAAGTGCCAGGACTGCTGCTGTTCCTGCGAGCTTAAACCACAAGGGTATAATTCTTTTCTTTTTTTCTTTTTGGGGAAGACGGGCTGCAATATTTTTCCACACATCTACACGTGGAGTAGTTTCCACATCTTTCAATCTATCGTGGTAAAGACG
>JBBRGD010000223.1:0-4346 GCA_038241065.1 Flavobacteriales bacterium | reverse complement strand
GCCATGCTGCTCCGGGATTTTAAAAAAACCAGTCTTCCTGCATTATCAGAAAGAGCGATTATTATCATTAATGGCATTGCCTATGAAGACGACCTTACTTCCGGAGGTGCAGCTGACCTTCCGGATGCCCTGGCCGGAAAGGTGCGTTCCCTAGACTATAAAACCTTGCGCTATCCCGGGCATTACGCCTGGGTAGAAAAACAACTTGCCGCGTTGGGAAATACCCAAAACCAAATCGCGGCCTTACAGCAAAAAATGGAAGCTTCGATCCCACATGTTGAGGATGATCAAATTATTTTGTATGCCGCTGTGGAGGGTAAAAATGCAACCGGGATTTTGAACAGACGGGAGATCTATAAACATATACATCCCCAAATTGTAGGAAAACATAAATTGAGGGCTATACAAACAACCACGGCAGCGCCATTGCTTCAGGCTGCTCAAATGTTGCTCGAATCCGATTTAAGTGGAGTTATACTGCAAAGCCAAATAGACCCTAAGAAATTTTTAAATGGGAATTTTATTGTGCCGGTTTATGGAAAAGTGTAAAATCCCAGGCTATTGATTTTACACTGCATTAATTTTTTCGGTTAATTGACCTCAACATAATATTTGAACCGGGCACAAAAAAAGAAGCAGGAATCGTAGATTCCTGCTTCTTTGGAGCTTTTATAACACTTATGTAATCAATGCGAAATTTCGGTTTATTTTTTCTATAAATTTTGAAAATCCACGATTAAACTGTGCTTGTCTACCCCCCTATTTTTTAACAAAATGAAAAAACTATTTTTGCTTTTTCAATAAAACCAAATTAGACCTACTCATTTCTTAAATCTATGATATATATCATTAATCTAAAATTTAACATTTTATTATTAAACTTTCTTTTTGGATGCTAAAATTTACGGAATTTATATAAACCAAAGTAGCAGGTAAACCATAGCTTTCCTGCTTTATATATTAAAAAAACTTAAGAAGCAAACTTCAATTCAATTCAAAAAAAAACTTATGGACGGCCCCACCCGTCCATAAGTTGTTAAATCTCCTAAAATCTACCCCAATAAACTTTAGAAATCCCACTCTAAAACTGTTGTTTTTCCAATCTCAACTAAAATTGTGATTGCCAATTCATTTTAGAACGGAGATAAATATACAAGAAAAATTCAATTGTTGACAAAAAATATTAATTATTTCAAAATTATATGCGTGCAAATCAATCTGTTACAAAACTAATTCATTATAAATTACCGTTATTGACATATTTGTTAACAATATAAAAACAAAAAAATATATTTATGAATGAAACCGTGGGGATACATATTAAAAATTGAAACGAGGAATTTCTTTATTAAGATTTTTAATTTTATCCCGAAGCTTTTGAGAAAAAGTCCGGTATGAAATGGAATGTTCATAAAAAGGTCTGTGATCCAGACTTTTTTGAATGCTTTTAAATTCTTCTAGGAATGAAAATGTTGTAAACGAAAAGTTAAATTCAATTCAATTCAAAAAAAACTTATGGACGGCCCCACCGTCCATAAGCAATTACTCTCCAAAAATTTATCCCAATAAATTTCAGAAAACCGCTCTAGAAAAATTATATTTATGAACGAAACCGGGGATACTTATTAAAAATTGAGATGTGGAATTTCTTTTTTAAGATCTTTAATTTTATCCTGAAGCTTTTGAGAAAAAGTCCGGTAAGAAATGGAATGTTCATCAAAAGGTCGGTGAGCCAAACTTTTTTGAATGCTTCCAATTTGTTTTAAGATTGAAACTGCTTGGGAGGAAAACCAAACTTCCACAAATTTTTCCCAGATATAATTTATTGCAACAGGGTTGGGATGCAACATATCTTCAGCATAAAACCTGTAATCCCGCAATTCATCCATCATAATTTCATAGGCCGGGAAATAAGTTACGATGGAATTATTTTCATTTATCACCTTATGCAAAGCAGCGATTAAATGAGCTTTACTCATCTGATTTTCTACTACTCCATCTTTTAAATGACGGACAGGTGACACGGTAAATATAATTGTGAGATCCGGATTAATCGTTTTTAAAGCTGAAATTAATGAATGTAAGCTTCCTTCAATTTCCGCCAAACTCAATAATTCTTTTGAAAAAATTTTCTGAGGCATTTTATGGCAGTTGGCCACAAGTTTGCCTGTTTCAATATTTTTATAAACCCAGGCAGTCCCAAGCGTGATCACGATATGTGAAGCTTCAGTGAGATAATTCCGGGTAAGCTGGAGGTTTTTGTTAAGTTTTTTCAGCAATTTATCCTGGTTGGAATCGCTCAAAACTGAATGGGCTTCAAAGCAATGCCAACGCTCATTATGGTAAAAAACATCTTCAGATGAATATACAGAAGCATTTATGGCACGGCTTATAAAATTTTCAATTGCTCCCGGATGAAATAAAATTCCGAAAGGATTCCTAAGGTTTTCAAGTTTATAATAATCCAGTTTATCTCCTATATTTTCCACAAAACAAGAGCCGATCATCAGGATTTTTGACTGATAATCGATTTTTGGAGTTTTAACCGTCAGTGGTATTTTGGTCCTGAACTGCATTATATTTATTCCTTTTTTCGAAACTCTCCAAAAACCTCGTGAGGCTTGAATGAGGTTAAATTATTTTATATAAGCCACTGCTTTTTCCAAAGCTTCATTAATTCCGGCAGGATTTTTTCCGCCGGCAGTCGCAAAAAACGGCTGTCCGCCGCCGCCGCCCTGAATAAATTTTCCGAGTTCTCTCACTACTTTTCCTGCATCCAAATCTCTTTCCGCTACCAATTCTTTGGAAATATAGCACGAAAGCAAGGCTTTTCCGTCTTGTTCGGATGCCAAAAGCAGAAACAGGTTATTCCCGATTTCCCCTAATTGAAAAGCGAGATCTTTAACTCCTGTAGCATCCAGATCAACTTTTTTGGCCAGAAATTCAACTCCCCCGATATTGGTCAATTCATTTTTTAATTCGTTTTTCAGGTTTTTGGCCTTCTCGCGGTATAAAGCTTCCAGCTGCTTTTTAAGGGCCGCATTTTCTTCTTGCAAAGAATGAATAGCTTTCACCGGGGTTTTAGTGTTTTTCAGTTCGGCCCTGATCTCATTGAGAGTTTCGGTTTGTTCGGAAAAATATACTTTTACAGCATCGCCCGTTATTGCTTCAATTCGCCTGATCCCAGCTGCCACAGCTCCTTCAGAAATGATTTTGAAATACCAGATATCGGCAGTGTTTTGTGCGTGGGTCCCGCCACACAGCTCCATAGACTCACCAAACTTGATAGCCCTTACAGAATCTCCATACTTTTCCCCAAATAAGGCAATGGCACCTTGTTTAATCGCTTGCTTATATTCCAGATCCCGTTGCTCAATAAGAGGCAGTTGTTCCCTGATCCTATCATTTACAAAATTCTCAACTTCATCTATTTCTACCGCTGTTAGTTTGCTGAAATGCGAAAAATCGAATCTCAAATGCTCGCTGCTAACCATAGAACCTTTTTGTTCCACATGTTCTCCCAACACATTTCTTAAGGCCTGATGCAACAAATGCGTGGCAGAATGATTTGCCTGAGTCTGAATACGTTTTTTGGAATCTACCACAGCTTTAAAAGTTGTAGTAGGATCTTTGGGGAGGTTTTTAGCAAAATGAATGATAAGATTATTTTCCTTTTTGGTATCTGTGATCTTTATCATTTCCCCCTCATCAGATTTTAAATAGCCTTTATCCCCTATTTGTCCTCCGCCTTCAGGATAAAAAGGGGTTTTGTCCAATACAATTTGAAATAATTCCCCTTTTTGATCTGAAACTTTTCTAAAACGGGTAATCTTTACATTGGCTTCCAATTCCTCATAACCAATGAAATTTTGCCTCTCTTCTTCTCCCATAATTTGCCAATCTCCTGCAATGATCACCGAGGCTGCACGGGACCGGACTTTTTGTTTTTGCAGTTCAGAATTAAATTCTTCTTCATTTAATTTATATCCGCGTTCACGTAAAATTAGCGCGGTAAGATCAATAGGAAAACCAAAGGTATCGTACAATTCAAAAGCTTTTTTTCCTGAAACAGTTTTCCCTTCGGTTTTTTCAATAATATTTTCCAACAAAATCAGTCCCTGATCCAAAGTCCTGAGAAAAGATTGCTCCTCTTCTTTGATTACGTTCTTACAAAGATTTTTTTGGGATTTAAGCTCAGGGAAGGTTTCCCCCATTTGGGTGCTTAAAGTATCCACCAGTTTGTATATAAACGGCTCTTTGGTATTAAGAAATGTAAAACCATACCGGATCGCGCGGCGTAAAATTCTTCGAATCACGTATCCTGCTCCGGTATTGCTGGGCAACTG
>JBBRGD010000222.1:0-4373 GCA_038241065.1 Flavobacteriales bacterium | reverse complement strand
GAACTCCTTGAGAGTGATAATTTTAGGAAATGATAAAAATTTAATTCGTCTTGAACGTATTTTTAATGAACCAGAATACGGCTATAGGTATTTGGGGTATTTTCGTGGTAATGATAGAAAGAACACAACAGGTAAATATCTTGGCACTTTTGAAGAATGTTTCCGCTATATTATAGACGAACAAGTGGACGAAATTTACTGCTCAGTTAGTCAGTTTACCACACCTGAATTACTAAAAATAAGCACTTTTGCCGACAATAATCTAGCAAAGTTAAAGTTGATTCCAGATAATAAAGAGATTTATTCCAATTCTATGGAATTTGAGATTTTCGAGAATCTGCCCATACTTAATCTTAGAAAATCTCCCCTTGATAAAAATTATGCCAAATATGGCAAGCGTATTTTTGATATTCTCATATCTTCATTAATGATCCTGTTTGTACTTTCATGGCTAATTCCGTTGTTATTTTTATTGAACTTATTAGAGTCTAAGGGACCGGTTATTTTTAAGCAATTACGCCACGGACGGAACAAAGAAATTTTCTGGTGTTATAAATTTAGGTCTATGGGAGTAAATAAAGAAGCGAACATCCAGATGTGCACCCGTAATGATTTGAGAGTAACAAAAATTGGTAAATTTATTAGAAAGACCAGCATCGATGAATTACCGCAGTTTATAAACGTTTTTCTTGGTAATATGAGTATTGTGGGCCCCAGGCCACATATGAAAGTCCATACTATGGAATATCAAAATAATGTTGACAAATACCTGGTAAGACATTTTGCCAAACCCGGAATAACCGGACTTGCACAGGTGAGGGGATATCGGGGAGAAATTATAAGAAAATCTGATATTATTAATAGAACCCGGATGGACATTTTTTATTTGGAAAAATGGAGCCCCTGGTTAGACCTCCGAATTATTTATGAAACCATAACCATGACGATTAACGGGGATAATAAGGCCTACTAATAGAACTTACTCTATGCAGGAATCATTTCTAATTAATTAATCCTGGTGGTTTTTAATCTTTAAAATAAAATTGAATAATGAAAGTAGCTTTTATTACTGGCGTTACGGGCCAAGATGGTGCATATTTAAGTGAGTTTTTATTAAAAAAAGGTTACCAGGTGCATGGGTTAAAGCGAAGAGCTTCCTTGTTTAATACCGATAGGATAGATCACTTATACCAGGATCCTCACGTAGAAAATAGAAATTTCATATTGCACTATGGTGATATGACAGACAGTACCAACCTTATCAGACTAATTCAGGAAATTAAACCTGATGAAATTTATAACCTGGCAGCGATGAGTCATGTGCAGGTATCCTTTGAAATCCCTGAATACACAGGAAATGCCGACGGGCTTGGCACCTTAAGAATTTTAGACGCAGTTAGGCTTTTAGGCCTGGAAAAAAAAACAAGGATTTATCAAGCTTCCACTTCAGAACTTTTCGGAAAAGTCCAGGAAGTGCCCCAAACTGAAAAAACCCCATTTTACCCGAGAAGCCCCTATGCAGTTGCAAAGATATATGCCTACTGGATTACGGTAAACTACCGGGAAGCATACAATATGTTCGCATGCAATGGTATTTTATTCAACCATGAATCCCCAATTAGGGGTGAAACTTTTGTAACAAGAAAGATCACAAGGGCGGCTTCCCGAATTGCCCTGGGGCTTCAGGACAAGTTATATCTTGGGAATTTGGATGCTAAACGGGATTGGGGACATGCTAAAGATTATGTGAGGATGATGTGGATGATCTTACAGGCAAAGGAGCCTGAAGACTGGGTGATCGCTACGGGTAAAACCACCTCTGTTCGGGATTTTGTTAGATTAGCATTTAATGAAGTTGGAATTGAATTAGAATTTAAAGGCGTGGGAATAAAAGAAAAAGGGTTAGTTAGGAAATCTTCTAATCTAGATTTTCAGTTGGAAGCTGGCAAAGAAGTTATCAATATAGATCCTGGCTATTTTAGGCCAACCGAGGTGGACCTATTAATAGGCGATGCCAGCAAAGCCCATTCTAAATTGGGTTGGTTCCCTGAGTATGAATTAAAAGATCTGGTAAGGGAGATGATGGCCAGCGATATAGAATTGATGCAAAAAGATAAGCATTTGCTGGATAATGGATATCAAACCTTCAATTATTATGAATAAGTGTACTCGTTAACTCATTTTTGCTCTTTTACTTTACCAGTTATTCAACTTTTTGTATGAAAAAAAATTCAAAAATATATATTGCCGGTCACAGGGGTTTGGTAGGTAGTGCTATTCTCAGGAAACTTGAAGATAAAGGTTATCAAAATTTAATTTACAGAAGCCATAATGAACTGGATCTGACAAATACACAGCAGGTGAAAGCATTTTTTGAAATTGAGAAACCAGAGTATGTTTTTCTAGCGGCGGCGAAAGTAGGTGGCATCGAAGCCAATAACACCTATAGGGCAGATTTTATTTATGAAAATTTGATGATTCAAAATAATGTTATTCACCAGAGTTACAAAATTGGAGTGAAAAAACTTCTTTTTTTGGGAAGCACCTGCATCTATCCAAAAGAAGCCCCACAGCCCATGCAAGAAGATTCTCTGCTAACGGGAGTTTTGGAATATACAAATGAACCTTACGCCATAGCCAAAATAGCCGGGATCAAAATGTGTGAAAGCTATAATTTGCAGTATCAAACTAATTTTATAGCGGCTATGCCCACGAATTTGTATGGCCCTAATGATAATTTTCATTTGGTCAATTCCCATGTCCTTCCTGCGCTGATCCGAAAAATGCATTTGGGAAAAGCCCTTTCGCAAAATGATTGGGAGGCTATTTATAGAGATCTTGAAAAATATCCGTTGGATGGAATATCAAAAGGTTCTGCAAAATCTCAGATAGTTAAAAAGTTAGGATCCTATGGGATTAGTATTTACAACGGAAAGGTAAAAATTGAAATCTGGGGTTCTGGGAATCCCAAAAGGGAATTTCTTTTGAGTAAAGATATGGCTGATGCCTGTTTGTTCCTTATGGAGAATATCTCATTTGAAGAAATTGTCTCACAAATAAATCCAGGGGCTTGGAAATATCGTAAGGAAATAAGAAATACCCATATTAATATAGGTACGGGAGATGAAATCTCCATTAAGGAACTTGCTGAAAAAATTAAGACCCTCGTTGATTTTGATGGCGATTTATATTTCAATACAGAAAAACCAGATGGCACCATGAGGAAATTAACTGATCCTTCAAAATTGAAGAAATTAGGGTGGAGCTATGACACTATTCTTGATGAAGGTTTAAAAGAAGTGTATGATTGGTATTTAAATTTTGATTAGATCATAATCCTTTGACTGATATTTTCGTATTGCTGTTAAAATCATGAAAAGATCAAATTTAATGGACACAATAATATATATTTAACCAATAAATAAATTGATCATGAAGAAAAAACTACTATTTAAAAGAATCCTATTAGCAGTAACTCTAAGTTTTATTTTAGTGAGTTGCGACTCCTCAGATGATGCCAAAGAAGATGATATTAGTACAGAAAGGACAAAAATAAGAATGGAAATTCCGAGCCAGGGCAATCTTGATAATTATAACTGGAATAATGCAAAATTGGTTTGGAGTCAGGAATTTCGCGATAATAACTCCTTTAAGGACAACTGGTTTTTTGAAAACAATCTCGAGCCAGATCAATTGCAGATTCCTAAGGAAGAAAATGTGGAGGTGAGTAATGGAACATTAAAAATTCATGCGAGAAAAATTGGTGCAGGTCAAAACAAAGGGGATTATACTTCTTCCAGGATAAGCGGAAAATTTGCATTTGAATACGGTCGCATAGAAATTAGCGCTAAACTTCCTGTGGGTGAAAAGAATGGGATATGGTCTAAATTAGGATTAATTGGTGATAATATAGGTGTTGTAGGCTTTCCGAATTGTGGTGAAATTGATATAATGGAATATTTCAGTTCTTCGCCTGATACAACTTATGTTTTCGTACATACAGCTGCAAATAATACAAATAATGTATTAAGCAAAAGTAATGCTCTTGAGACCGCTGAGGAAGATTTTCATGCCTACGGAATTCTATGGACTAAGGATCGCATAGAATTTTACACTGACGATACAGCAAATATAACTTATACGCTGGACCGTCCATCTGATTCCACTGAATTTAACTGGCCATTTGACCAGCCCTTTTATCTTTTAATAGATATGGTTGTAGGAGGAAGATATGCTGGAGGCATGGGAGTAGATGATTCTTTGTTTCCGACGGTTATGGAAATAGATTATATAAGGGTGTACCATGCTCTATAAACAATAATAACTTCCGAATTTGAATTAAATAATTCATTAATGTCCTATTATAAAAATAA
>JBBRGD010000221.1:0-4376 GCA_038241065.1 Flavobacteriales bacterium | reverse complement strand
GCATAAAACTACTCTGGTGCGAAACTTGAGGTACTAATTTACTGTAATCGGTAAGGCTGGAGGTTAATCCCATGCTTAAACCAACCGTACTATAGGCTGAGAAGGATTCAAAAGCAATTTTAAGCAAGGTTTGTTCTGGTTCAAAAGCAACAATAAACATAACAGATATTCCTATGACTAAGAAGGAAAGTGAAATAATAGCAAAAGAACGGTGTATTGAAATATCGGCTATTTCCCTTCGGTAAATTTCTATCCTGTTTTTTCCTTTTGCCAGACTAAAAAAGTTTAATATAGCGATGGCAAAAGTACTGGTTTTAATACCACCACCTGTTGATGCGGGGGAGGCTCCAATCCACATTAAAAGGAAAATCATCATCAGGGTAGTAAAATGTAAAGCAGAAGTATCTACTGAATTAAAACCAGCTGTCCGGGGGGTAGCCGCTCCAAAGAAGGCTGTTACAATTTTTCCGAATTCGGAAGGATGTACAGCAAGGGTATTGTTGTATTCCAGGATGTAGAAAAATAAAGTTCCCAAAAACAGGAGTAAGAAGGTGGTAACCATAACGATTCGGGTATTGATATTAATTACCCAGGGACGGTGAAGGTGTGCTTGGTTATTACCAACGGGCAAAATCCTGTTGATAATTAAATGTTTGAAATAGGTAATTACATTTAATACAATGGGGAATCCTAGTCCTCCCAAGATGAACAAGAGAGCGATAATTAAATGCAACGGATAATTAAACTGAAACCCAGGTTCATAAAGACTATTTTCAAGGGTTGAAAATCCCGCATTGCAAAATCCGGAAATTGAATGGAATATGGAAAAGAAAAATTTATCTGCAAAAGATGTGAAGTGAATCTTGTCAAGACTAAAGAAGATTAATATCGCTCCTACAAGTTCTATTGAAAAAGTAATAGTGATAATCTTTTTTAGTGCAGAGAAGACTTCCCCAATTTTTTCTGAATTGGTCACATCCCGCATTGTGAGCTGGTTCTCATAGGAACTTTGCCCCCGGAAAAAATAACTGAAGTAACTGGCAAAGGTCATAATCCCTATTCCCCCCAACTGAATTAAAACAAGAATGACATTCTGCCCAAATTGGGTAAAGAAACTTCCTGTATCTACAACTATAAGCCCTGTAACACATACCGCGCTTGTGGAGGTAAATAAGGCATCTACCAAGGAAATTCCGGAATAGGTGGCATTTGGCAACAACAGTAAAAAGGTTCCGGATAGTATTATCAAAAGAAAACTGGCTATAAATAATTGTGCGGGATTTAAGTATTGCCTGTTGAAATCAATTTTTAAGGAAGAATATTCTCTTATGAAATAGAGCAATAATGCCAGGTGTAACCATCCCTTTTTATTAAAAAAAGATAAAAAGCCAAGATGATTTGTTATAAAATCTATTTTAAGTAAGATCAGGAACAGGAACAACGTGAATAAAATAATATCGATGATCCTTACCTTGATTCCTGGCCGGCCAGAGAAAAGCAGGTAGCGCAGTCCTATTGATATGCAACCTACCATCAAGGCATACATATAAAATGTAATAAGTAAATCTGCTGTTGGGGGACTTTTTTTAAATCCCAGGTCAAAAATTACCAGAAAAACTGCCAAAAGGCTTAACCAAAAAGAAAATTTTCGAATTTTGGAAGTGAATTTACCGGACCATTTGAAGGATTCAAGAAACTTCAAAATATAAATTTAGGATCAGGGCTACTCTGGCACATCGTAATTATGATATTTGTAGAAGCAAAATTAGCAATAAATATTAGAGACTTCTTTATTTTAGGGAAATAACTTAAAAATGGTTTTTTTCAATTAGATTTTCTAAAAGAAAAGCGACCTTAAGTATCCATGACAGAGATCAAAACAAAATACCACCTCGATTTCTCAAGGTGGTATTTTTATAAATTTGTTTTTACCGGTTAAATATCTTCAAAATTGATGTCGGTAAATTTTTCGGGAGAGGGATTGTTTTCAGATTCTACCTCTACTTCCTGATATTCTTTTTTGAAATCTTTTTGATGCCTGTCGCTTATCACCTCTTCGCCTTTTTCGTTGACGATATAATCTGTCATCTCATTTAAAATTTCAGAGAAGCCTTCAAAATCTTCTTTATACAAATAGATTTTATGCTTTTTGTAATGGAAAGATCCATCGGCATTGGTAAATTTTTTACTCTCGGTAATCGTGAGGTAATAATCATCAGCTTTGGTGGCCCTTACATCAAAAAAATAAGTGCGTCTTCCAGCTCGTAATACTTTAGAGAATATTTCATCTTTCTCCATCATTCCATTTTCGTTCATAAAATAAATCTTAATAATTATTATTAACCAATGATCAAAAATCTAAAAATTTTTAACATTTCACAAGAAATTTTCACATTTCTTTTTCACTTAATTGCTTTGCATAGAGTTTTTTGTAATATCCCTCCTGTTGAATAAGCTCATGATGGCTTCCATGCTGCAAGATTGCACCATCTTCAAGGATAATAATTTTATCGGCATTTTTTGCTGAAGAAATCCTATGGCTTACAATTATGGTAGTTTTATTTTTTGAAATTTTGAAGAGGTTGTTTAAAATTTTCTCTTCAGTTTCGGTGTCAACGGCTGAAAGGCAATCGTCAAAAAGCAAGATTTGGGGATCGTGGATAATGGCCCGGGCTATGGAAACCCGTTGTTTTTGTCCGCCGGACAGTGTGATTCCCCGTTCTCCCAGCACAGTGTCATAGCCTTTGCTGAACTTCATTATGTTTTTATGTACCGAGGCATTTTTTGCGGCTCCAATCACTTCTTCGTCTGTCGCGTCAGTTTTCCCGAACCTGATGTTATTCCTTATTGAATCGCTAAAGAGGAAGGCATCCTGGGGCACATAACCAATGCTGTTCCTGAGATTATAGAGGTTGATGTCCCGGATATTTTTTCCGTCAATCAGGATTTTCCCCTCGTCCACATCATACAACCTGCCTATCAATTCCAGAATTGTCGATTTTCCGGAGCCTGTTTTTCCTATAATGGCCAGGGTTTCTCCACGATTGACTGAAAATGAAAGATTTTTAAGGGCGGTTATATTGGTGTCTTCATAAGTGAAAGTCACATTTTTAAAAGCGATATCACCAAGTACAGGTTCGATATTTTTTTGAAGGTTTTTAATTTGCGGCTCTTGCTTTAGAAATTCGTTGATTCGCGCTTGGGAAGCTTCGGCCTGTTGAACGATAGATGTTACCCATCCCACGGTAGCTACCGGCCAGGTAAGCATATTTACATATAGCAAAAATTCTACGATGATCCCGATATTTTCAATTTCCCCGCTTATAACCTGCCGCCCGCCAATAAAGATCACAAGGGTGTTACTCACTCCTATAAGTAAAACCATCATTGGGAAAAAGAAAGCCTGAACCTTAACCAAATCCAGGTTTTTTTGTTTGCTTCCGTTGGAGAGTTCTGTGAAATTTTGATTGGTAAGTGGTTCCAGTCCGTAAGATTTTATCACAGAAATCCCGCTAAAACTTTCCTGGGTAAAGGTGTTTAATTTTGATAAATATTGCTGCACTATAGTGCTTCGGTTATGAATGGCCACACTGAGTTTATAGATGGCAAAAGACAAAATTGGCAGCGGGGCCAGGGTGTATAGCGTTAAAAGGGGAGCGGTATTGACCATGTACCAAATCACCACCACAAATAAAGTAAGGGTAGTTACGCTGTACATAATTGCGGGGCCAAGGTACATGCGTACTTTGGATACATCTTCGCTTATTCTGTTCATTAAATCGCCGGTACGGTTCCTTTTATAAAAATTTAGGGAGAGGTATTGATATTGTTGGTACACTTCATTTTTCAGGTCGTATTCCATATGTCGGGATACCACTATAAAGGTTTGACGCATTAAAAAAGTGAGAAATGCCGAAATAAGGGTAGCTCCAATAATAAGTAAAATATTATAGAATAATTCCTGACGTAAAGCTTCGGGATTAGTGATTTCACCCTCTACATACCTTTGAATAACATTGGTGGAATCCCCAATAAATTGTATTGGATAAAGCGCAAATATTCTTGCCACGATGGTAATTATGAAGCCTAAAATTAATTGCCACTTATACTTATAAAAATATTTATTGAGATGTTTTAATTCTTTCATATATATTGATTCCCTTGACTTTTTTGTGATATTCGCATTTATTGATTCAAATTGCCGGGAAAATTAAAATATTCCTTAATTTTGCATTTTGATTTTTATAAAACAGAAAATCTAATTTTTAAAAATATAATCTATGCAAGTTGAGCTTTTAAACGCAAATGAACTTAAAAAAACTGCGCCGGTTTTCGGTCAGTTGTCCTTTGATAATCACGAGCAAGTTGTTTTTTGC
>JBBRGD010000220.1:0-4412 GCA_038241065.1 Flavobacteriales bacterium | reverse complement strand
AGCTGGTGACCTATAAAAACTCCAACTCTTTTTGCATCTTCATCACCTTTGGTTTCACCGGCGGGAAATGCCACAGACTGGTAATAAATAAAATCTTCCAAAGCTTTGGACAAAAACAATTCACTACCGGCCTGTAGGGTGCTTTTTCTGGTTACAATTTTATCAACGAAGGCTGAAACTGTCAAAAAAGGAGCTTGTTTTGAACCAATTATCCCCATGCTATTGACTCCGCCACGAAGCGCAAAATTAAAATGAACGGGTTCTGTATATTTTTCACCTTGTTCCTTCGGAATAAATTCAGGTAAACTTTCCTGGTTCATCATATAATTCAAGCCAAAATTGAATGCGAAGGTATTTGTACTGTTATTGGGAGATTTAAAATCGGCATTGGAATAATGAATCAATGAAATCCCGCCTTGAAACCCGAATCCTTTAAAAATATTTTCCTTCTTATAATTAGCCATTATGAAAGGAGAGATCAAAATGTGGGAACCGTAGGCTTTATTAAAGTAATTATCGTCCGGATGATACGGATTTGTGGAATAAGCCAGTCCACTTCCCATTCTAACCATTAAATTCCGCTTGAGAATATAGAAATTCAAGTGGGCATATAAACCATAATTCTCTCCCAAATAGGGATTTCCCATATCCTGATAAATAAACGAAAGCCCCAGGTCCGGATAATTATATCTACTTTCCCAGTCCCTAAAGCCAAAAGTTTTTTGGTTAAATCCAAGGATTACTCCGGTGGGATGACCGGTAATAAGATGGGCCAGATCTGGACTGTGTTCTAAAACAGTTCCGTAAAAATAATTGGCGTCAGAGGTGTAATATTTTTTGATCTCGTTTTGGGAAAAGGAAATCGTAGAGGAAAAAAGAAAAAGGCAGAGAATAATTTTCTTCATAGGCTACAAATGTAACCCAATAATTTAAAAAATGGCTGCAGCTATTTTCTGGATGTTGGAACTTTTCCCCATTGAATAATAATGCAAAACCGGAACCCCGGCAGAAATTAACTCCTTGCTTTGAGCAATACACCATTCAACTCCTACCTGGCGCACCTCGGAATTGTCTTTGCATTTTTCAACTTCAGAAATTAGTTCCTCAGGCATATCCACATGAAAACGATGCGGAAGCACGCTAAGCTGTGATTTAGTGGCAATTGGCTTTAATCCCGGAATTATTGGAACAGTAATCCCCTGTTCCCTGCATTTGTCTACGAACTCGAAAAATTTACTGTTGTTAAAAAACATTTGGGTAACTACATATTCGGCACCGGCAGCCACTTTTGCCTTTAGGTTTTCAACATCCTTCTCTAAACTCGGGGCTTCCATATGCTTTTCGGGATAGCCTGCCACTCCCACGCAAAAATCGGTTTTGTGACTGTTTTCTAAGATGGTATCAAGGTATATTCCCTTGTTCATATTGGTTGTTTGCTTTACCAGATCATTTGCAAAACAATTCCCATTGGGTTCGGGTTTAAAATAAGTTTCACTCTTAACCGCATCCCCGCGAAGTGCCAGCACGTTTTTTATTCCAAGGAAATCCAGGTCTATCAGAAAATTTTCGGTGTCTTCTTTGGTAAATCCTCCGCAAAGAATATGCGGAACGGCATCTACCTTATATTTGTTTTGAATTGCCGCACAAATACCTACCGTCCCGGGACGTTTTCTAACAACACGTTTTTCCAAAAATCCATTTTCCTGCTCGGTATAAACATACTCCTCCCGATGATAGGTAACATCAATAAATTGTGGGTCGAATTCCATTAAAGGATCAATTCCGTCAAATATTGATTGAATGTTTTGGCCCTTCAGCGGAGGTAAAATTTCAAATGAAAACAGACTTTTCCCGTTTGAAGCTTCAATATGTTCAGTAATTTTCATCGATTTTTATTGTTCTGCAATTGCAGGGTTTAGCCATTTTTCGGCACTTTCTAAAGGTATTCCTTTTCTCGCGGCAAAATCTTTTACCTGGTCTCCGGTAATTTTTCCAACTCCAAAATAACGGGCTTCGGGATTGGCAAAATAATATCCGCTTACGCTTGCTGCCGGCCACATAGCCAAACTCTCCGTAAGTTTCACCCCAATGTTTTCTTCAACTTTTAAAACTTCCCAAATACTTATTTTTTCCAAATGATCCGGACAAGCAGGATAACCCGGCGCGGGTCGAATTCCTTTATATGTTTCTTTTATCAGTTCTTGGTTGCTCAGGTTTTCATCAGCTGCATATCCCCAATCCTGAATTCTTACCTGTTTATGCAAATACTCAGCAAAAGCCTCAGCCAATCTGTCGGACAAAGCTTTTATCATTATCGAGTTGTAATCGTCGAATTCCGCTTCAAATTCATCTGCAAGTTCCTGGGTGCCAAAGCCGGTGGACACACAAAAACATCCCATATAATCCTGAATTCCGGTTTCCTTCGGGGCAACAAAGTCTGAAAGTGCAAAGTTTGGTTTTCCCTCGTGTTTTTTCAATTGTTGTCGAAGGGTACGGAATATTGCAGTTTTTTCTTCAGAAAACTCACTGGTTTGTATTTCAATATCATCGCTATTGACTGTATTCGCAGGGAATAACCCAAATACCGCTTTTGCAGTCAGTAATTTTTCATCAAAAATTCGATTCAATAAAACTTTGGCATCCTTAAACAGGGAAGTAGCCGATTCGCCTACCACTTCATCATTTAAAATTTCAGGAAACTTGCCGTGCAACTCCCAACTCCTGAAGAAAGGAGACCAATCTATATATTCCTCAAGTTTCTTTAAATCGAAATCTTCAAGTACCTGAATTCCCAATTTCCCTGGTTTTGTGATGGTAGTGGTTTCCCAGTCAATCTGAAAATTATTTTTTCTGGCTGCCTCAATTGGAAGATATGATTTTATCTTACCCCGTTTCAGGAAATTTTTTCTGAAAATATCGTATTCCACTTTTAAATCGTCCCTGTATTTTTTGTTGGAATCTTCTTTAAGCAAATTACTTACCACAGTTACTGCCCTGGAAGCATCATTTACGTGAACCACCGTGTTTTGATATTGTGGATCTATCTTTACGGCAGTATGCGCTTTGGAAGTTGTGGCGCCGCCAATTAATAATGGAACAACGAAGTTTTGTCGTTGCATCTCTTTGGCAAAAAATACCATTTCGTCTAATGAAGGGGTTATTAATCCGCTAAGACCTATAATATCCACATCTTCGGATTTTGCCCTTTCTATAATTTTTTCTGCGGGAACCATCACCCCGAGATCGATAATTTCGTAATTATTACAGGCCAGTACTACCCCTACAATATTTTTCCCGATATCATGAACATCACCCTTTACGGTTGCCATTAGAATTTTTCCAGCCCCTCCCGACCCCGATGGCGGAGCTTTTTTCAATTCGGTTGAAATTTTGTTTAACACAAAATCCAAATTCGAAAGCACTTCTTCATTTGTAAATCGAATTACCTGAAAATTCTGGGAATTTAACCATTTCGCTCTCTCCTTATCGCTTTTTATATTATCCGGTAACTGATGAATTAACCCATCAATTTCAATTATTAATTTTTCTTTCAAACACACAAAATCGGCAATATAACCTCCAATAATATGTTGTTGCCTGAATTTATATCCTTCAAATTGTTTGTCAACTAAAACATTCCAAAGTAAAATCTCTGCCTCAGCGGGATTTTCATATCTCACTTTTTGGGCAAATTCCTTCATCAATCCATACAGCACAGGGTCTTCAGTACGCCAATATTTTTCTCCCTTTGAGGGTTGGGGAGAATTTTTTGCCTCCTCAATAAAAGGAAGCAAATAAGCCACCGCCTTTTTCATTACCCGTGCCGATTTCACAACCTGCGGTAAAAACATTTTCCCGCTTCCAAACAGATCTCCTACCACATTCATTCCTATCATCAACGGGCCTTCAATAACTTCAATAGGTTTTTCGGCTTCCAATCTCGCTGCTTCAATATCTTCAAGAATATAGGCGTCAATTCCTTTTACCAGAGCATGGGTAATTCGGTCCTGCAAGGGTTTTTCCCTCCAGGAAAGGTCAATTTTATTCTCCCTTACAGCTCCTACAACCGACTCGGCTAAAGCCAGCAAACGCTCCGTGGCATCGTCCCGCCTGTCAAGAATTACATCTTCCACGTGTTCCAGCAAATCTTTGGGAATATCATCATAGACATCCAATAATGCGGGATTTACGATCCCCATATTCATCCCGGCCTTTATGGCGTGATACAAAAACACCGAATGCATCGCTTCCCGCACAGGATCATTCCCCCTGAAAGAAAATGAAACATTGCTCACCCCGCCACTTAGGCTGCAAAGGGGCAGGTTTTGTTTTACCCAGCGGGTAGCTTCAATAAAATCTATTGAAGCTCTCCTGTGTTCCTCCATTCCGGTGGCTACAGGAAAAATATTCAG
>JBBRGD010000219.1:0-4442 GCA_038241065.1 Flavobacteriales bacterium | reverse complement strand
GCCAATTTTATCTTTGCTTCATCATCTGCCAGTTTTTTGATCATTTTTGGCACTCCGGAAGTTGAAATGGTAATGCGTCTTGGAGACATTCCCAAACCATCTTTTGAGGTAATCTTTTCGATGGCTTTCATCACATTGTTATAGTTCATCAAGGGTTCGCCCATTCCCATAAAAACAATATTTGACAGGGGTTTATCAAAATATAACCTGCTCTCGTTATCTATTGCCACTACCTGATCGTAAATTTCATCGGGGTTCAGGTTGCGCATACGCTTAAGGGAAGCAGTGGCGCAAAACTTACAATTTAAACTGCATCCTACCTGAGAAGAAACACAGGCTGTTGTCCTTTTCGGAGTTGGGATTAAAACTGATTCCACCGTGAGATCATCATGTAATTTAACCGCATTTTTAATAGTACCATCGCTGCTGCGCTGCATTACGTCTACCCGAATGTGGTTAATCACGTAATTATCCTGCAACATTTGCCGGGTTTGCTTTGAGATATTCGTCATATCCTCAAAACTATGTGCGCCTTTATTCCAAAGCCACTCATATACCTGAGACCCACGGAAGGATTTATCGCCCTGAGCGACAAAAAATTCCTGAAGTTGCTGTTTGGTTAAAGCGCGTATATCTTTCTTCTCATTTTTCACGCTGCAAAAGTAAGAATTTTATAATGATTTTTTTATTCAATTAAGAACCAAGGGAAAAGATAAGAGACTAAAGAAAAATAATATTCGTGCATTCGTGTATTATTACCTTCAATGAAACAAATTTTTGACTATTCCAATCCCAAATCAAATCTTACTCATTTCAAAGAAAAAAGCCACTATACCAAATTAAATATTTGTGTATAGTGGCTTTAAAAAAATAAAAATGTCTGATTAAATGATCAGCATTGCATCCCCGTAGGTATAAAACTTATATTTTTCCTTGATCGCTTCAGCATAAGCCTTTTTCATAAAATCGTGTCCTGCGAAGGCAGAAACCATCATCATCAACGTAGATTTAGGCGTATGGAAATTGGTGATCATACAATTGGCAATACTAAAATCATAGGGAGGGAAAATAAATTTATTGGTCCATCCGCTAAACTCATTTAAGGTATGATTTGTAGAAACCGCACTTTCAATAACCCGCATAGATGTGGTCCCTACTGCACAAATCCTGCGTTTTTCCTTAAGAGCTTTATTAATAATCTTCACAGCATTGCCTTCAATAAATGCTTCTTCACTGTCCATTTTATGTTTCGAAAGATCTTCTACCTCTACAGGGCTAAAAGTCCCCAAACCAACGTGCAAAGTCACCTCAGCGAAATCAACCCCTTTAATTTCAAGGCGTTTAAGCAGTTGTTTTGAAAAGTGCAAACCTGCAGTGGGAGCCGCTACAGCACCTTGTACTTTAGCGTAAATGGTTTGATACCGTTCCTTATCTTCCGGTTGTACTTCTCTTTTAATATATTTTGGAAGAGGGGTTTCCCCTAACTCATCTAATTTTTTTCTGAATTCTTCATAAGAACCATCGTATAAAAACCGAAGTGTTCTCCCTCTGGAAGTGGTATTATCTATAACTTCAGCCACAAGACTTTCGTCTTCGCCAAAATAAAGTTTGTTCCCAATTCTGATCTTTCTGGCTGGATCAACAAGCACATCCCACAATTTGGTTTCTGGATTTAATTCCCGCAGCAAAAAAACCTCAATACGGGCGCCGGTTTTTTCCTTGTTCCCATAAAGCCGGGCCGGAAAAACCTTAGTGTTATTAAGAACCATAACATCGTGAGGTTCAAAATAATCCATTATATCTTTAAATAACTTGTGTTCAATAGTTTGTTCCTTCCTGTTAAGGACCATGAGCCTTGCTTCATCCCTAATTTCCGCAGGATATTCAGCCAAAAGTTCATCTGGAAGTTCAAAATTGAATTGTGAAAGTTTCATTCCCATAGTTGCAGTTTTTTAAGTTTGCAAATATACAACCTCAGCATAGGGGTTGTCAAGTAAATAGCTGTTTATTTAGAAAATGAATTATTGAAAAATATTTGAAACCCGAAAACCCAGGAATTCCATATCTTTCCAGAAGGTGGGATAGGACTTTGAAACAACTCCGGCATCCTCAATATTTAATGGAACTTTAAGAGCCAAAGGCGCAAAGGCCATCGCCATTCTATGATCGTTATAGGTGGCAACCGAAACATTTTCATTTAAGGTTTTCGTGGGAAATAGCTGAAGGCTGTCATTTGTAATCTCGACCTTTGCACCAAATTTTTCAATCTCGGTTTTCAGAGCCTCCAATCGGTCGGTTTCCTTGATCTTTAAGGTGTGTAATCCGGTTAATTCACATTCAATTCCCAGAGCTAAACAGGTAACAGCAATGGTTTGAGCTATATCGGGCGAATTTCGAAGATCCTTCACAATACGCTTTGGCATTTTACAAGGCTGTTTTTCAAGAATAACGAAAATGCCTTCAAATCTGGTTTTCACTCCCAGTTGCTCATAGATCTCAACGATACAGGAATCCCCCTGAAGACTTGCTTTACGGTAATTTGAAAGACTTAAACTTGCTGTTTCACTAACTGCCGCCAAACCGTAAAAATAGGAGGCCGAACTCCAGTCAGATTCGATATTGATGGTCTTTGAAGGCAATTCTTCCTGATGTGCAATTAGGATCCTGTTATCTTTAAAACTGCCTTTGATACCCGCGATTTGCATAATTTCCAGGGTCATGGAGATATAAGGTGCCGAGGTGATTTCCCCGTCCAGAACAATTTCCAATCCTTGCGGCAACGATGCAGCAATGAGCATCAAGGCTGAGATATACTGACTGCTGATATTCGCCTGCAAACGAACCGAATTTTCAGTGAGCGTTTTACCTTTAATTCTCAAAGGAGGATAACCCTCATTTTTTTCATAAGAAATATCGGCTCCAAGACTTTTCAAGGCATCCACCAATAATTTAACAGGCCTTTCCTGCATGCGCTTACTGCCGGTAATAACCACGTCCGAATTATTTTTTGAAGCGAAATATGCGGTTAAAAAACGCATCGCTGTTCCGGCATGGTGAATATCAATAAGCCCTGAACCCTTTTTTATGGATTCCTGTAAAACTTTTGTATCGTCACTGTTGGAAATGTTTTCGAGTTTTATATTTGGATACAATGCCTGTAAGATCAAAGCCCGGTTGGATTCGCTTTTGGATCCCGTTATTTTTAATTCCCCAATAAGTTTTGTGTAGGGAAATGAAATTTTGATATTCATGATTGTATTATTTTTAAACTTTCTTTGAATATCTGAAGCTTAACGCTCCCTTTCTTCCTTTTTTAACTTAGCTATAAATAAACCGTAAGTCACGATGAAACCATATAAAAATGAAGACAGTATGGTTCCCAAGACAAACCTGAGCCATCTTCCCCCTCCTATTTTTTCATCAAAAAATGCCGAAAAATAAAATCCGCCAAATTCGAATAACATCGTGATAATATGGTACACAATAGCAAAGGCAATGGCCATTCCTGCTACCGACCTCCAAAAAGCTTTATTCCTGATTATTTTTTTAAATGCCATTATTGAAGTTTTTTATTGTTTTGGTGCCGGTCGTGGTCGCGTTTGGTTTTTATATCCAGTTTTTTGTCAAAAGCTTCCTGAAGATCGATCCCGGTTTGATTGGCAAGACAAAGCACCACAAACATAACATCTGCTAATTCCTCGCCCAGATCCTTGTTCTTATCGCTTTCCTTTTCGCTTTGTTCGCCGTAACGTCTTGCAATAATACGGGCCACTTCCCCAACCTCTTCAGTTAATTGTGCCATATTGGTAAGCTCGTTAAAATACCGGACTCCGTGTTCCTTGATCCATTCATCTACCGCGAGCTGTGCATTTTCTATGTTCATTGATTATGTTTTAATTAAAACAATTTTTTCAGTATTTTTTAAAATCATCTGATTATAAAATTCTTTTAGTACCTCATATTCTTCAGGTAAATAAAGGATCGTATTTAGCTTTAATTCGGTAGAGATACGTAAAAAATTACCGTTCTGTACTACCATATATTTGAATAAAACGTCCTTATAATTTATTGAAAAAGCCTGATTAGCCGGCAAAGATTCAACTTTTACATTACTTGGCAACATATAATTCACAGTATTAATAACTGATGTTGGATATTTTAGAATTACCGGAAATTGCCTGTCTTCAGATTTAAACGGATTGGAAGTAATTGCGAGAAATAATAAAGGATTTAAATAAATATTATTTCCAATTTCCTCTGCTCCATCAAGAAGTTCAAATTTAAAACTTTTCTTTATGTTTTTTTCAATCTCTTTTTCATTTTGAACATCCAAATCACTGATATTAATTTTCCCGTTACTTTGTTCCAATTTCTTAATGCGTTCATCACTACTGAGATCGGTAAAATCCTCCCGATAGGTTTTCGCATAAAAACCATCCAAC
>JBBRGD010000218.1:0-4444 GCA_038241065.1 Flavobacteriales bacterium | reverse complement strand
GATCTGGAGATAGAAGAAACAGATTCCAGGTTTAGAAATTTGTCGGGTGAATTTAATGGAGTAGATGCGGAAGCGAACTTAGCAAACCTCTACAACAGCCTTAGGGGTGAGTTTCAAACCCAGGAAAACCTTTTTGCGTTGAACGAGGTAACCTCAGATGAACAACTTGTTCCAACTCGAGGTACAGACTGGGGAGATAATGGATTGTGGAGAACTCTTCATGCCCATACCTGGGATGCCAATCACAATTTTGTAAGAGGGACATGGAATAACTTCAATCAAATGGTATTCAATGCAACTGCTATAATTGATTCAAGGAGTAATCCAACGGATCTACAGGCAGCACAAGCTAAATTTGTAAGAGCTTTTGCCATGTTTTGGCTGGTAGATCTATATGGTCAGGTTCCTTTCAGAACCCCGGATGAAGGTGCGGACATAAACCCTATGGTCATGACAAGTACTGAAGCTATTGATTTCATTTTGAAAGACCTGAATGAAGCCTTAGCAGTTTTACCTTCCGGAGGTCCAAGTGCCAGTTTGAACAGACCGACAAAAGCAAGCATAAGATTTTTGTTGGCCAAAATACAACTGAACAAACATATTTATCTGGGAACCGGTTCAGCTTCAGCTGCTGATATGACAGAAGTAATTAACCTTATAGATGCTATTAAAGCAGATGGATATGACCTTGAAGCCGGATATTTTAACCTTTTTACTTCAGATGTAGATAGTGAAACAATTTTCTTTACTACCTCCGATGTTGGTGCTAGAATGTGGAATTCCTTGCACTACAAACAGAATGCTCCAGGCAATGATGGGGGAGGATGGAACGGTTTCACAACCTTGGCAGAATTTTATGACCTTTTTGAAGGCGATCCCAATACTAATGTTCCCGGATCCGGACAAGAAGAAAGAAGAGGTTTTGTGCCTACTGATGGTTCCAATTTTGGAATTGGTTATGGATTCCTTATTGGACAACAATATGACGAAACCGGTTCTGCAATGACGGACCGGCCGGGAAATCCGTTAATTTTCACTAAAGAATTACCTGGTTTATTGGGTAACGATGAGAGAACCGGGATTCGGGTTATTAAATATCACCCTGAAAATGGAGCTTTCGCTAATCATGAGGTTATATTTCGTTATGCCGATGCTCACTTAATGAAAGCAGAAGCAATAATGAGAGGAGGGACTTCCGGAGATACTCCTTTGGAAATGGTAAATGAATTAAGAGTTCTTAGAAATGCCAGTCCATTGACTAGTGCTCCTACAGAGCAAGATATGCTTGACGAAAGAGGCAGGGAATTATACATTGAAATTTGGAGAAGGAATGATCTTATTCGTTTTGGTCAATTCACCAAAGAATGGGCGTATAAAGACAATACAGAAGAGTTTAGAGTTCTTTTTCCAATTCCTGCAACAGCCATTATCACAAACCCTAATCTTATTCAAAATCCAGGGTATTAATTTTCAAAATTAATTTAAGCAATAAAAAAGAGAGCCCTTGGCTCTCTTTTTTAATTATAAACATGAATAACTAATTTTCAAAAAAGTATTCTCTGGAGTTTCAATTCCTGGTAAATTTGAAAAATAATAGTCTAATTCTCCAGTACTGTAAAAGCTTAGAAATATTTTTTTTACCTGGAAATTCCCTTTAGGCATCAATCTTGAAAATAAATCCCTGGTTATGAATATTTTTTATTTTGATTGAAGGTTCTGCGTCCAAATAATTCCTCAACCTTGAAATAAATACATTTAGGCTTTTCCTGGTGAAATAATCGTTCTTTCCCCAAATGGTATCTAATATTTCTTTATGCGTGCATATTTTATTTTGTCGGAGGACAAAGAAATGAAGCAAGTCATTTTCTCTGGAAGTAAGTTTTATAGTTTTATCATCATAAGAAAGTTTTAATTTATCAAACTGATACCTGTATTTACCAAGTTTGAATTCTTTATTTAAATTGGGTTGTAATTTATTTAAGGATAACGTATTGAGTAATGTATTGATCCTGACCACTAATTCCTCTTCATCAATCGGCTTTTTTAAATAATCAATAGCCCCCAAATAAAATCCTTTTAGAACGTCAATTTTTAGTGAGCGTGCGGTTAAAAAAATAAAAGGGATTTCAGGATATTTACTTTTAATTTTTTCAGCTAAGGTAAAACCATCCATTTCTGGCATCATTACATCCAATATCGCCAAATCAAATTTATTTTTTTCAATTTCCTTTAAGGCGGTTAATCCATTCTTGCTCAATTTAATTTCGAAACCTTTCATCCTTAAATATTCGGTTAACAAATACCCTAAAGATTCATCGTCTTCAACCAATAATATTTTTTTTCTACTTTCCATTGTTATTTAATAAGGGGATACTAATTGTAAATACAGATCCTTTACCGATGCTACTTTTTACGGAAACTTTAGCTTTATGGCTTTTTATAACCTGCTGAACGTAATTTAAGCCCAATCCATATCCTTTTACATTGTGCAAATCGCCGGAGGAAGCTCTGTAATATTTTTTGAAGATCTTTTTTTGGTCTTCTTCCAAAATTCCAATTCCGTTGTCTTCAATTTCAATTATCAGGTTTTTTTTATCAATAAAGGTGGACATCGAAATTTTGGGATTTTTGTCAGAATACTTTTTTGCATTTTCCAATATCGTGTTAATGGCATTTTCAAGATGGTTTGGTTCACAATATAAATTATAATAGTCTTCTGAAATTTCGGTGTTAAAATCAATGTTTTCCAACTCCGCTAATTGCCTAAATTCAGTGATAATTTTTAAAATTACAGGTTTAAAGTTGAGTTTTGTTTTTTTGAGAAGGTTTTGTTTTCCTTCTATACTTGCCAGTTCTAGAACTTTTTCAATCTGAACCTTTAATTTGTCTACCTGGTTTCGGATTATACCCAATATATGTGTATTTTCCGGATTTCCTTTTTCCTCCAAAATCTTGGTTGCAATTCCAATAGAAAATACAGGGGTTTTTAATTCATGAGTAAGATTATTAATAAATTCATTGGTAATAGTGTTTAAATTACGTTGCCAATAAAAGGATTTAAGTACCCAAAGAACAACAAAAATTATAGCGATAATAAATATCAAGCTTGGAATTGTCAAGCCGTTAAGTTGACCTAAAAAATATTTATTGATATCTTTAAACCTAAGTTCCAAAATCAGGCTTTTGTCCAATAATTCCGGTAGATAACCTTCAAGCTTAAAAGGATATTTTAATACGGACTCATCATTATCAAAGAACCTGGGTGATTTTAAATAATCTGTTGAATCTTTTGAATAAATTATGTAGGTAAAATCGGTTTTTATGCCATTCTGCAGTAGTTTTTCCTTTAAAAAGTCATTCATAAAATACCTTGATGCATCTTGTACACTGTCCAGGCTTAGCTTAAAATAGGAGGAATCTGCTGTCATTGCCTTACCGGCTAAGAAGGTAAGTTCATTTTTTACTTGCAAGTCTTCCTTAATAGCACCAATGGAATTTCCTATTTTTTGATCGAACTGGACTTTGGCTAAATTTAGACCAATATTCAGATATTGATATTGTACAATTGCCAAACCCAATATAGATATTACAAAAATGATCAGGGTTCCCTTTTTTATATTCATCTTATGGTGGTCTCCTTAAATTTAAAGAAAATTGGACTCATTAATCTTTTATTAAGTTAATTGATTTTTTATTAATTTTTTTTATTTATCATTTTACTCCTAATTGTAAGCTTTTCTGTTAATTTGGCAGAGTGAAGGTAAAGAAATGGTTTCAATTCCAAAATATGACTAATTTTTATCAAAAATAAGATTAAAATTTTAAGTAGAAATTATTGGTATTAAAATTAATGAAACTTAATCGAAGGCTCTAAAATAGAGCTATGTTTTTACTCAACAATTAAATATAACGATTTTTTGCTGCAACAAATCAACAAAATTTTAATGTTTTGATCCTTTCAGGAAATGTTAAATAATCTATATTTGGTTTTATATAATTTCCATCAATAACAATTCAGCCAATTTTTTTTAGGAATAAAAGATTCATATAAAAAATGATTATGAAATTACAGTCAATGAAATATTGTATATGCCTCGTGATGATAGCATTTTTCTGCGGATGTCAATCCAAAAAGGAAGAAACTATAGAAACTACTGCCAAAACAGACCAAAACACCTTGTTTTCATTGCTTTCCCCGGAGGAAACGGGCCTGGATTTTATTAATACTGTGGTAAATAAAAAAGATTTTAACATCTTTAAATACAGAAATTTTTACAACGGTGGGGGAGTTGCAATAGGCGATGTTAACAATGATGGGCTACCAGATATATACCTAACCGCTAATATGGGCCCAAACAAACTTTTTTTGAATAAAGGAGATTTTAAATTTGAGGACATTTCAAAATCTGCTGGGGTTGTTGGCAACAAGCCCTGGTCTACCGGT
>JBBRGD010000217.1:0-4447 GCA_038241065.1 Flavobacteriales bacterium | reverse complement strand
GCGATCTTTTGCCACTGCCCTCCGGAAAGATCTTTCCCCTGTTTAAACCGTTTCCCGAGTTGCTGATCGTATCCCTTTGGCAATTCTGAAACTACCTGATCTGCAAGACTTTTTTCAGCGGCATTTGCTATTCTTGACTGATTCCCGATCTCACCAATTTCGCCCATTGCAATGTTCTCCCGAAGCGTAAGTTCAAACTTTACAAAATCCTGAAATATTACTCCGAAGTATTGCTGATATTTGGTTTTATTATATTGTTTCACAGAGATTCCATCCAATAGTATTTCCCCTTCTGTCGGTTCATAAAATCTAAGTAAGAGTTTGATCAAAGTGGTTTTTCCGGCACCATTTTCTCCCACAAAGGCCAATTTTTCCCCAGCTTTCAATTCAAAATTAATATTCCGGACAACCCATCTTTCAGATTTTGGATACTTAAAACCTACATTTTTAAATTCAAAGCCTTTTGTGATCTTTTCCGGCGGAGTCAACTTTCCTTCTGAAGGATTCTCTTCGAATTTTAAGTCCAAAAATTCAAAATAATCCTGCAGGTAAAGGGCGCTCTCGGTAATTGCCGTAAACCTGGTAAAAAAGCCCTGAAGTTTGGAACGCAGCCTGTTGAAGGAACCGGATAAAAATGTAAGGTCTCCCAGGGTAAATATCCCGGCAACCGTCCTGAAAACAATGAGAACATAGGCGCCATAATAGGCACCGGTCCCTATCACATTAAAGAAAGAACCCCAGCCGGCACGTTGTTTTGCCAATTTTTTACTCAGAAGGTAATATTTATCTGAAAGCACTTTGAATCTTTCCGCAATGTAATTTGAAAGTCCAAAGAGCTTTACTTCTTTGGCGGTCACGTCACTTGCGCCGGCATAGCGCAAATAATCCAGTTCCCTGCGTTCCTGTGTCCAACTTCTGGCAAGGGAATAACTTGTGCCGCTGAATTTTATTTCATGTAAAATAGTGGGAATAATGGATACTACCAGCAAGATAATAAGCCAGGGCTCAAATACCACAACCCCTGCCAGCAATGATAAAATAACAATCACATCCTGGCCCTGGGTGAGAATATTGGACATAAGCCCAACCCTGCCGGTGGTTTGCTGTCGCGCTCTTTCCAGTTTATCGTAAAATTCTGAATCTTCCAATTGATCGAGATCCAGTTCTGCGGTTTTTTTAATTATCCTTACTGATGTATCAATGGAATATTGGTCCCCAAGCAATGAATCTGTCAAACTAATCGCCCTGCTCAGTAAATCGGAAATTATTGCAACGCCAAACTCCGCCCCCACCAGGAGCCATAGTCTATCCATTTCTTTGATATCGGCGGCCATTTGCAGCACAACCTCATCAATGATCATTTTACCGATCCAAAGGATTACTACCGGCAAAACAGCGCTTATTAGCCTGCAAAGCAGATTGATGTAGAACAAAAACGGGTTAACGCCTTTTATTTCTTTAAAAAACCGTGGCACAAACCTCAGGGAAGCAAAGCTTTCCTTAAAGTTTATTTTGTTGGGATTTATGAATTTTCCTGGTTTTGCCAAGAGCTTAGTTTTAATTTATTTTTTAACGAGCCTTCGCAATGCTATCCATTGTTTAAGCATATTTTTAGAATCTGTTGCAGGATATCCCAAAACAGTTTTTCCTGCTGCTACATCATTCATTACGCCTGACCCCCCTGCTACCACCGCTCCTGAATGAACAGTTACGTGATCGCTTATCGAGGCACTTCCGCCAACAATAACACCGTCTCCCAGAGTAACAGAACCTGCGAGGCCACTGTGCCCGGCCATAATACAGGATCTCCCCATAACACAATTATGCGCGATCTGGACCAGATTGTCAATTTTACAACCATCGCCAATTATTGTTGAACTGAACTTTCCGCGGTCAACACAGGAATTTGCGCCTATCTCCACAGCATTTCCAATAACTACATTCCCAATTTGAGGCACCTTGACCAAACCTCTTCCATCTTCGCTTGGACGGTATCCAAAACCATCGGCTCCAATACTCACATTGATATGAAAAATGCAAAAACCGCCTATTTCACAGCGTTCCCTAATTACGGTTCCCGGCCAAATAACAGTGCCCTGACCAATTTTGGTTTCGTCCATAATGGTAACATTGGGATATAAAATAACTTCCTCACCCAAAACAACATTCCTTCCAACATAGCAGCCTGCGCCAATCTTGCAGCCTTTACCTATGCTTGCCGTGTCATGGACAACCGCAGTGGGATGAATATCCTGGTCAAATTGAGGTGGTGCAGGAGCAAAAACCGCCAATAATTTAGCCATTGCCAAATCGGCATTTTTTACTTTGATCAAAGCACGGTTCTCACCGGGCTCAAAATCCAGTTTCTCATTGACAATTGCAGCACAGGCCTTGGAATTTGGCCATTGCCGCGCATATTTCTGGCTTCCAATAATTGTAATTTGATTATTCCCTGCCCTCTCCATTTCTTCGGGCCCATGTATCTCGTGATTGGTGTTTCCCACCAATTCCCCATTTAAGATCTCATTGATCTCTTGGATTGTAAATGATTTCATAGATTTTTTTTCAATATTAATTTCTTAAAATAGCTTTATAAAACTATAAAAAAGTAAGATAACTTTTTCTCAATCAGAATGCTCCTCAATTATAAATTTGCTTTCACAATTGTCCCAATTTAAGCTGAAACTCTTAAAATAAAATATTTAACTTCAACCTGAACCCGAAAACTCAGTTAACTTCCGTTTTGTTGTGCATCATTTTCATTTGTGGCAGTGTCCAATTCCCTCAGGATTCTGTCTACGTCTTCCTCGGTTGAAGTGAGTTTTTGCTTGCAGCTCTTAATAAGTAATGCGGCTCTTTTAACTTTTTCAGACAATTCATCTACTGAAATTTCACCTTGCTCAATTTCAGAAACGATTCTTTGCAATTCGTCAAAGGCTTCTGTATATGTAGGAATATCGCTCATTATTCTATTGTTTTAACGATGATTTTACCAGGCTAAAAATACGCCCTTCATAAACTATTGTTTCCAAAGCGTCGCCTTCTTTTAATTTATCGGTGCTTTTTATGGCTTTTCCGTTGCTCATTGTGATGCTGTAACCACGTTTCAGGACGCTCTGCGGACTCATATTATCAATATTTTTTTCCATATTATTCAATGCTGTTTTTGACTGAATTATCTGGGAGATCACATCTTTCTTCATAGTTAAAGCAAATCCGTTGATCTCCAGTTTTTCTGCAGCGCAAATTTTAAGAGTTCCTCTTTTAATTTCTTCCCTGCCGGCTCGCAAATATTCCTTTTCATTTTTAAACCGAAATGTGGTTTGCTGAACCAAAGAATTGATATTTTCTTTGATCTGATTTCGGTTACCTATCAATATATTTTCTGTCACCGAGCGGAATAGCTTTATCTCTGAACCGAATTTCGTTTTTTCATCACTTAGCAATCGTCTTGACTTATCCCTGATCTTCTCTTCTGCTTTTTGGACCGGAACCGAAAAATTATGAAATTTCTGAAGCAGATATTCGGCTATTTTGGTTGGTGTGATCGCATTGGAAAATGAGATCATTTCAACAACCGTTTCATTTGTAACGTGCCCTATCCCGGTAATAACCGGAATTGGAAATAATGCTATTTCCCTGGCGAGTTCATAATTGTTGTAACAGGACAACCCAATATCTCCTCCCCCGCCACGAATAATTGCAACCACGTCAAAATGTCCCCTGACTTTTTTTATCCGCTTCAATTGATTTTTGATGGAAACCGTTGCCCGATCTCCCTGAAGCAAAGAAGGAAAAAGAAAATGAAAGAATTTATAGTTCCAGGAATTTGTTTCCAGGACTTTCAAAAAATCGGCATAACCCTTACTGGTTTCAACTGAAATTATCGCGATGCGTTTTGGCAACAACGGGATTTGCAGCAACTTATTCCTGTTGAAGATCCCCTCAGATTTCAATCTTTTAATAGTTTCCTGCTTTTCTTTTTCAAGATCCCCCAAAGTGTAACTCGGGTCTATATCGATTATTCTCAGGGAAAGCCCATAAGATGGATCGAATGAAATTTTAGCGAGGAATAATATTTTTATGCCGTCTTTTAAAGGTTCCTTCAGGACATTCAGGAAGTTCTTGTTTACATTTATGTAGTCATCCTTCCATAAAACCGATTTAATTTGGGCGATCACTTTTCCATTGACCTTCTCAACCAATTCCGGATAGCAATGCCCCGAATGGCTGTAATAATTCAATTTATTCATTTCCGCTTTCACCCAATATGCACTTTTATACCTCTCGGCAAGCGTTTTTTGAATGCTCTTTGTAACCTCAAGCAAAGTGAAAACGGTTTTATCGTTTACTATTTCCGGCATTGTCGGTATTTTTCGAAGTCTGGCGCAAGTTAATTGCTTTTCTGCTAAAAAGCTCAAATTACACTTTCATCTATTAAATTCAG
>JBBRGD010000216.1:0-4450 GCA_038241065.1 Flavobacteriales bacterium | reverse complement strand
AAGCAAATAGGGAGAGAAGTAGAGGGCGTTATTTCTTTATAACCTGAATTTCAGCTAAAAAAAATATTTTTTAAAAATTTCAAATTTTAGAGCAGTTGAATAATATTTTGTATTTTGCAGGCAATATAATTTCTACCAATTTAATTATCACCTTTAATTTTCAATTTTGATATACGAATTAGAATATAACTCTGAAAGGAGTAAGCTTATTATACCTGAATATGGTCGTCATTTGCAAAAAATGGTCGAACATGCCATTTCTATTGAAGACGATATAGAAAGAAATAAAGAGGCAAAGGCTATAATTGCAGTTATGGGGAACATGAATCCGCATTTGAGGGATGTACCTGATTTTCAGCATAAATTATGGGATCAGCTATTTATAATCAGCGATTTTAAACTTGATGTGGAGTCGCCTTTTCCAAAACCCTCCAAGGAACTTTTAGCAAAGCGTCCGGACCCGATGGAATATCCTCAGAATTTTCCGAAATACCGGTTTTACGGAAACAATATAAAAAGGATGATCGATGAGGCTGTGAAAATGGAAGAAGGGGACTTGAAAGAAGCCTTGGTTTACGCCATTGCCAATCACATGAAAAAATCCTATCTCAACTGGAACAGGGAAACTGTAGATGACGATATCATCTTTGGGCATCTTAATGAACTGAGCGATGGAAAGATCAATTTGAAAAACAGCGAGGAAGATTTGAGTGAAGCTGCCAATTTATTGAGAGGAAACAAGAAATTTAAAACCCCTACTAAAAAAGTTAGTCATAATCCACGAGGACGAAAACGATATTAAAAAATCAAGTATATTATGGGAACTTTTCAAATTGAAGGAGGCCATGCATTAAGTGGAAGCATACAACCACAAGGTGCAAAAAACGAAGCCCTCCAAATTTTGTGTGCGGTACTTTTAACCTCGGAAAAAGTAATAATTCACAATATCCCCGATATACTTGATGTAAATAAGCTAATTACCCTGCTCAAAAATTTAGGGGTAAAAGTTGAGAAATTAGGGAAAGGCAGCTTTAGTTTTATGAGTGAGTCCATAGATTTGGATTACCTGAAGAGTGAAGCCTTTAAGCAGGAAGGAAGCGGGTTAAGAGGTTCCATTATGCTGGTAGGTCCTTTATTGGGCCGTTTTGGGAAAGGTTATATTCCAAGACCCGGGGGCGATAAGATAGGCCGCCGCAGACTCGATACTCATTTTGAAGGTTTTATGAAATTGGGGGCTAAATTCCGTTATAATAAGGAAGAGCGGTTTTATGGGGTTGAGGCGCCAAATGGCCTTACCGGCACCTATATGTTGCTGGAAGAAGCATCGGTTACCGGAACAGCAAATATTGTGATGGCGGCGGTTTGGGCTAAGGGAAAAACCACTATTTACAATGCAGCCTGTGAACCTTATTTGCAACAACTTTGCAAAATGTTGAATTCTATGGGTGCAAAAATTGAAGGCATCGGTTCAAATTTATTACATATTGAAGGTGTTGATAGCTTTACCGGTTGTGAGCATACAATTTTACCGGATATGATAGAAATTGGCTCCTGGATTGGAATGGCAGCCATGACCCGGAGTGAAATTACCATAAAAAATGTAGGGTGGGATTACCTTGGCGTTATTCCGAATAACTTCAGGAAACTTGGAATTACCATTGAAAAAAGAAATGACGATATTTATATTCCTGCCCATACTGATGGATATGAAATTCAAAATTTTATTGATGGTTCTATAATGAACATAAGTGATGCTCCATGGCCGGGATTTACTCCCGATTTATTGAGTATTTTGCTGGTTGTCGCCACTCAGGCAAGAGGAAGTGTACTGATTCATCAAAAAATGTTTGAAAGCAGATTGTTTTTTGTAGATAAATTGATAGATATGGGAGCAAAAATAATTTTATGCGATCCGCATCGGGCTACCATAATAGGCATGGATTTTAAATCACCTTTAAGAGCTACAACCATGACTTCTCCAGATATCCGGGCAGGGGTTTCCCTTTTAATAGCAGCTATGTCTGCACATGGTACTTCAACCATTCATAATATTGAACAAATAGACCGAGGCTACGAAAATATAGATGAAAGGCTTTGCGCTATTGGAGCAAGAATAAAACGTATTGAATAAAATTTATTGAATGAATAAGTTATTTTGAACCACCTTATTCTTTATCATAAAAAGCCTATTCTTTTTTTTCTAAAATAGGTTCCTTGTATCCAAATAAATTCTGATCTTTAATCATCTCGGAAGTAGTTTCGGGCACCATGTTTTCCCATCCACTTTTTCCGTCATTAATCATTTGTAAAATCTCCCTGGAAAAAAGGTTTAAAATTTCAGGATTGTAATCCTTAATATCTAAAACTTTACCATTGTATTTAAAAAATTTGTAGAGTTCTTTCATACGGGGATGTACCTTTAAGTTTTCACTTGTAATAATTTCCCCGGTTTCAGGATCTTTTAAAGGGTATAAGTACACCTTTAAATCTTTAAAGAAGAGTTTTCCAAATGCTTCTAGGATACCTCCACTTAAGTGCCTATAGTATTTTTCGTCAAATATTTCAATCATGTTGTTTACACCCATCGCCAGTCCCATACGTTCCTTGGTATATCGGGAGAAATATTCTACCAATTTATAATATTCCTGGAAGTTGGAGATCATCACCGTCTGTCCCAAGGAACATAATAGCTTGGCTCTGTCCATAAAATCCAGTTCATCGATCTCTCCTTCAGCTCTTAAATTGGAAAGTGTAATTTCAAAGATCACTTGGGTATTTTCTTCAGACACCTTTTTCTCCTTGATAAAAAGTTCCAATGAGCGTTTGTAAATATCCATATTCACCTTTGTTACTGGCCTGAAACTTCCGCGTAAAGCGAGGATATTTTTTTTATAAAGAATTTTAGCCGGTAAAACGTTATTGCCATCAGGTGCAAACATTACAGCATCTGTCATTCCGTTTTTTACCAATTGCAAACTCATCAAGCGGTTGTCCACCTGTTCAAACCTGGGTCCCGAAAAGTTAATGGTATCAATTTCAATCTGGTCTTTATCAATATGATCATATAAATACTTCAATAACTTTTTTGGGTTATCGTATTTGTAGTATGCCCCATAAATCAAGTTTACACCAAGGGTTCCAAGTGTATTTTGTTGTAAACGGGCATCATTTTCGTGAAAACGTAAATGCAGGCTTATTTCGTTGTAATGTTCACTTGGATCAACCTGATATCTTATGCCCACCCAACCGTGACCTTTGTACTGCTTGGCAAAATCTATTGTTGCGACAGTATTTGCGTAGCTAAAGAATAATTTATGCGGATGCTTGTCCCGTGTAATTCGCTCTTCAATTAAGTTAATTTCATGAGAGAGCATTTTTTTAAGTCTTGTTTCTGTAACATAGCGTTTATCATCTTCTTCTCCATAAATGGCATCGCTAAAATCCTTGTCGTAAGCACTCATAGCTTTTGCTATAGTACCCGAAGCACCACCAGCTCTAAAAAAATTTCTTACGGTTTCCTGTCCTGCTCCGATCTCGGAAAAGGTGCCATAAATATTTTCATTTAAATTGATGCGTAATGCTTTACTTTTAATTGAGGGAACATCTTCAAAGTCTCTGTCCCCCATAACTGTAATGGGCATAGAAAAATGTTTTGGTAATAATACTATATATGACAAAGGTAGTAAAACCATAAGCTACAGAAAATAAATATACTTACTTTTGTAAAAAATAACTCTTTTGGTAGTAACATTTTTGGGTACAGGTACTTCACAGGGCATCCCGGTAATAGGAAGCAATCATCCGGTATGTTTAAGTACTGATCCTAAGGATAAAAGATTACGGGTTTCTGCTCTTGTAGAATGTAAAGGTTATAATATTTTAATAGATTGCGGCCCCGATTTCAGGGCGCAAATGCTCGCTAATCAAATCACACATATAGATGCTATTCTATATACTCATGAGCATAGCGACCATACCGCCGGATTGGACGACATCAGGCCGTATTTTTTCAGGCAGGGAGATATTCCCATCTACGCACATAAAAGGGTACTGGATTCTCTTAAGAAACGATTTGATTATATTTTTGAAAGTGAAAACAAATATCCCGGGGCTCCAAGTGTAGTGGTCAATGAAATTCAAAATTTACCTTTTAAATTTAAGGAACTCGATATTATCCCCGTAAATGTTATGCACAACAGGGTACAGGTTTTTGGTTACAGGTTGGCGGATTTCGTTTATTTAACCGATGTAAAAACAATTGAAGAAGGAGAAATTGAGAAACTGAAAGGCGTGGAAGTATTGGTAATTAACGCTTTGAGAATAGAGAAGCATAATTCTCATTTTAATTTAGAGGATGCCCTGGAGTTTATAAACAATGTGAAACCAAAACGCGCCTATATTATCCATATAAGTCATTTAATGGGATTCCATGCGCAAGTCCAGGCACAAT